>CAZIMR010000025.1:0-9138 GCA_964540215.1 uncultured Puniceicoccaceae bacterium | reverse complement strand
GGGCCTGACGCAATTGTTTGAGTGGCTTGCATATCTAGTGTTTCTCGGCGGCTTGAGTCTTTTTGCGATCGGTGCGTTGCTTCGCTCGGTGACTGGCCCGCAAAATCCAGCGTCGCTGGCTATTGCGACCGGCTTCGGCGGCTTACTGCTCAGTGTGGTTTTTATTATGACGAAGGAGCGGGTTGATGGACAACCGCTGTCGTTGAGAAGCCGCTTGATGTTGACTGGATTGTTTTTATTTCCTGCGCTGATTTGGCTGGTATCAGCGCCGATGGTGTCCGTGCTTGAGACCGAGATTCGCGTGTTTTTGCTGACGAAGGTAACGATCATAGTGTTTAATATATTTGATATTATAGGCTACCAGATTGAGCGAGAGGGCAATGTGTTGATTCTTCCTGAAGGGCAAGTGGGCGTGGAAGAGGCATGTTCGGGCATCCGTTCGTTGACGGCGTGTTTGTTTGCCGGTTCTTTTTTGGCTGCGGTGTTTCTAAATCGTTTCTGGAAGAAAGTCCTATTGGTCGTGGCGGCTATGGGCTTTGCGGTGCTGACCAATCTTATACGTAGCTTTTTTCTGACCTTGTGGGCTTACAATTACGGCTCTCAAGCGATCGATTCGCATTGGGTGTTACCCTTGGTTGGTGATATTGGCAGTGTACATGATGTGACGGGGCTTGCGATTTTAGGATTTACCTGCGTCGGACTGATCCTTTTGTTGCCGATTTTTAACTTCAGCCTGAGAGATTTTGATGAATCGGCTGAAGCGACGACTGTTTCTTCTGAGGGCGAATAGAGCCTTGGCACTAGCGTGTTGGATGCTCGACGACTCGTAAAGTGGTGATTGCCTGTGCGCATAGTTGACGTCTACTCGATTCCGACTTCTATTTAATTTTAGTGAACGACCCGAACCGAGATTTTAACGAAGTTATCCATACCATACGTAAGGACGATCCACGCTATGCGCGTGGTGCGTATTACTTTTTGAGGCAAGCACTAGATTTTAGCTTGAAGGAAATGACCAAGCAAGGCGAGCTGGACCAATCCAACCACCTGAGCGGCCAGCAATTACTGGAGGGAATTCGGCTCTATGCGTTAGAGCAATACGGCCCGATGACCCGTTCTGTGCTCGAATCCTGGGGGGTCACCAACTGCCGCGATTTTGGTAACATTGTGTTCAATCTCGTTGCTTGTCGAGTGCTCGGAAAAACTGATCAGGACAGCCCCGAAGATTTTAATGTCGGTTACGAGTTTAAGGCTGCCTTTGATTTACCTTATGTGCCCTCGATCAAACCAACGATCAAGCGTCCTCGCTTGCGTTAAAAGGCTTGATAAAATCCGTCCTAAGGTGCTGTTTTTTAGCGGTTAATACGTTTTTTTCGGTCGTAAAGTACGCTTTGATTTGTTCCATGAGTGCAACAGATTAGCTGATATCGTGGCAATATTCGACCGTGCTATCAATGCTTGGGTCCTTCCGCCGAAGCGGAGAGTAATGACTTAAACAAATTTATAACCTCAACTAGAGGTTGCCCCTGCCTCTAAAATAGGGTGTTTCCTTTGAAACTTAGTATCGAAATCGTAATACGAACCGAATTACTATCATCGAATATATGGACCTTTCCAACAGTCATCTTTCTGCCGCTGCCTCGCACGATATTATCGAACGCTTATTCAAGGCGCCCGTCGAACGCCAGGTTCTGGATAATGGGCTCACGCTCGTCCATCGTCCTGACTTCTCCAGCGAGGTCGTCTCGGTGCAGGTGTGGGTGAAGACCGGCAGCATCCATGAGGATGGACTGATCGGTTCTGGCTTATCGCACTACCTTGAGCATTTGTTATTTAAGGGCACTGCGCGTCGCGATGGCAAGAGCATCAGTCGTGAGGTGCACGCCATGGGCGGAAGCATCAATGCATACACAACCTTTGATCGCACAGTCTATTATATTGATGCGCCCTCTAAGGCGTTTAAGCAGATGATCGATGTGCTCTCGGATATTGTGCTGCACTCAACCTTACCTGTACAAGAAGTCGAGCGTGAGCGCGATGTGATCCTTCGTGAGATCGACATGGGCTTGGATGATCCGGATCGTCAACTCAGTCAGGCGCTTTTTCGCACTGCGTTTCAATCGCACCCTTACCGCGAGCCAGTAATCGGGCATCGTTCGTTGTATGAACAGGTCACACGCGAAGAGCTCGATGCGTATTATAAATCTCGATACGTGCCGAATAATATCGTCGTTTCGATCGTCGGTGCAGTGGCCTCAGAGGATTGCTTGCGCGAGGTCGAGGCAACTTTCGGTCAAGTCGCGCGCGGCCGCCTGGCACCGGTGCAAATCGATGAGGAGCCTGTTCAACTCGCTACACGTCGAGAAGACATTGTCGGCGAGTATAACATCTTTCGCGGCGGTATTGGCTTTAAGGTGCCGCATTTGAGCCACCCCGATTCGCCGCGTCTGGATGCCTTGGCGCATGCCTTGGGCGGCGGAGAGAGCTCGTTACTGTGGGAGCGCCTGCGCAATCAGCAAAAGCTCGTGCATTATATCGATTGCCGTAATTGGAATCCTGGTGGTCGCGGGCTCTTTTGGATTTCATATGTCTGTGATTCAGAGCAGCAGGGCGAAGTCGAGCGCGCGATTCACTCAGTGATTTGCGAGGTTTGCGAGACGGGCTTTCCTGAATCAGTGGTAGAAAAAGCGCGTCGTCAGGCGCTCAGTGGTGAGATCAACGGGCGCAAGACGATGAGCGGTCAAGCCTCCCGCCTCGCTCTTGGTGAAGTGGTGATTGGTGATATTCACTATGGTCGCCGCTATTTGCAGCGTTTGCAGTCGGTGACTCCTGAGGACTTACAAGCAGCCGCGAGCACCTATTTAGTCGAAGTGGGTATGTCGGCAGTGACGCTCGGGCCGAAGCCGGATACAGCAGCGGTTCAGTCAAAAAATATCGACGAGGTCTTATCGCTGGATCCGTTTGAGCTGGTCGAATTCAAAAGTGGCGCTCGTCTCCTGTTGCAGCAAGACAAGCGTTTACCAAAGGTACACATTCGTTGCGTAATGCGTGGCGGGCCTTTTTACGAGCCAACCGAGCAACGGGGTGTTTCAGAGCTGCTGGCTGAGTTGTTGACCAAAGATACCGCTCATCGGAGTGCCTCTGAAATCTCGACGCTTATCGATAGTATCGGTGGCAGTTTTTCAGCGACGGGCGGCAATAATACACTGAGCTTCGCAATCGAGGTACTGCCGTCGGATGTCGACGTGGCGCTTGATTTGTTAAGTGATGCTTTAACTTGTCCGACTTTCGAGGAGGCGACGTTCCGCACGGAGTTGGAGGCGCAGATCGCCAACCTCAAAGAAGAGGACGACGAGATTCTTGATTATGGCTTTCGTAAATTGCGTGAGCGATTTTTTGGTGAGCATCCGTTCGCGATCGCTTCGGATGGCCGTGTTGCGGATCTGGAGCAGTTGACTCGTCTAGATGTGGTCGCGCATTTTGAGCGTCTGGTGACTGCGCCGAACGTGGTGCTTTCTGTAAGCGGTGATTTTGATCGGGCAGATTTGCAGGCACGTCTTCAGCCCTTACTCGAGTCAGGCATCCGTACGAAACCTTTTACGATGGATCAGACGCCGCCCTATCTCGGCCCTGCTAACGCGGTGAATGTGGTGGAGGCGATGGACCGCGAGCAAGCAGTCGTGCTGCAGGCGTATCCTGATGTTGGCATCAAGGACGAGCGCTATGCTGTTGGCGAAATGCTGAATGAGCTTTTTAGTGGCATGTCTAGTCGGTTGTTTGAACGCGTGCGTGAGGACAAGGGTATGGCATACTATGTTGGTTCGAGCCGAGTGGTCGGTTTGCACAGCAGCATGTTTGTATTTTATGCAGGCACGCACCCGAGTCAGGCAGCTGAAGTGATTATCGAAATCGATGCTGAAATCGCACGTGTTGCGGCAGGTGAGGTAACTGAGGAGGAGTTGGCGCGTTGTCGCACTCGTCTTAAAGCGGCACGGCCGATGGGGCGCCAGACCATCGGAGCTCGAGCAATGCATACCGCAATTAATCTAACCTATGGGTTGCCACTCGATGACGACGCAGAGTATGCCGAGAAACTCGACAGTGTTGATGCGACTGCGATGGCGGAATTTGCTAAAGAGTGCTTCGATACACAGCGTCAGGTGCGTATCGTCGTCCAGCCAGAGGGGTAGATCCTTGCGCTCAGTGGCGCTGCGAAATTATTAGCCTCCCTATGCGCGAGTGGTCGATTGTCTCTGCCAACCGAATCGCCGAAGCGGCGAGGCAGGAGGGTGAGCCCTATTTCGGCTGTCGAGCGTGCTCGAAGTATTGCAGATCGCTCGGTCGTGCGATGTATGCGCGTTGTGATCCATGCCATTTCCACCAAAGTGGGCTGCTCTTGGCCTTTTAACAAATGTCGTCAGATTAATGACTGCGGCGGATGTAATAATATTCGGTGGTTGGGTGTGAGCTGCGCGGCCGAGGGGAAATTGGAGAGTTTACCTTGTCCCAGTGTACTTTATTTCCTGTGAACAAGTCATTCAAATCATTTGTTTGAAGTGACTTAAGTCGCTTATCCACAACTTTTTCACAGATGATTCAGTGTAAAAAAACTTGACTTGTGGGGTAAAGTGGGGCGATATGGGGCAAATAGGTTTAATTAAGCGCATATGAGATTATTAACTACAGGAGGTTTTATTGGCGAATTTCGCCATAGTTTAGACGACAAAGGTCGTCTAACGATGCCTTCCGCATGGCGCCCAAAGGGAGATAGTGCCGAGAATTTTTTCTTAGCATTGCCGAGTATTGAAGAGGGTTCAGAGGCCTTCGTCAGTGTGCTTTCACCAAAGCGGATTGCTCAATTGGAGGAGAAGATTGATGCGATCCCTTCGAGTGACATCGAAGGGCAACGCATGGTTGTCGAGCTGATGTCCATGGCTCACCAGTTCAGCTGCGATAAGCAAGGACGCATCAATTTGAATGAGAAATTGGTCCAACATGCTCAAATCAAGAAGGGCGCTGTCCTCGTTGGCATCATGGCCACGTTTAATATTTATAGCGAAGAGCTCCGAGATGCTGCTCTGGCCGATGGGCCAAGTGATCCAGCGACACGCACTGCCGTCTTCACGCGGTTCGGCCTTTAACTCCACATACCTCAAACCATGCGTAATATATTCGAAGCAATCTCTCGTGAAAATTTCACAAACTCAGGTTATTTCAGGCATCCGAGCAGTGAGCGTCGCACCGAGTGGCAGTTCACGAGTCCTCCGCGCAGTCCATTTCAATCCGCTGACACTGTTCGCAGTGCCTTGCTACGCCGCGAAAGTGCGCAGCTCCGCAAAGAAACAACAATCTCTCTACTGCAAAACTGTGTAAATGTGCTCTTCCGTCGATGATGCTTTGAACCCCGCTGCGTTTAGTGGCCATGTCCCCGTCTTATTCCGAGAGACGTTGGATCTGATGGCTCCGTGTGCAGGCGCAAAGATACTTGATGGAACTTATGGCGGCGGCGGTCATACGCGTGCGCTGCTTTCTGCGGCTGAAGCGGTGACGCTCGTTGCAATTGATCGCGATCCTGATGCGCAACAACGCGCAAAGTTGATGTCGGATGAATTTGCTGAGCGGTTTCGCTTTTATCCAATGAATTTCGGCGACCTGGCTGATCTAGATGAGACCGGGTTTGACGGCATCCTGTTTGACTTTGGTTTATCCTCCTTTCAGCTCGACCAAACGGAGCGCGGCTTTTCGTTTCGTTACGATGCACCGGTTGATATGCGCATGAATCCGCAAGCGGGCATCAGTGCTGCCGAGTTTTTAGAGACTTCTGACGAAGAGGGTCTGGTCCGTGCGGTTCGTAATTATGGTGAGGAGAAACGCTGGCGTCGGGTCGTGCAGGCGATCATTGATGCACGTGGTAGCGGACGCCTGCAGCGCACGCACTCACTCGCGGCTCTGGTCGCGGATGCGGTTGGACCGGCTCCACATGGGCGTAAGGCAGTGAACCCAGCGACACGCACTTTTCAAGGGATTCGGATTGAGATGAACGATGAGTTAGGCGCGATTGAGCGTGGCCTTCCAGCTGCATTTGATCGTCTTGCTCCGGGTGGTGTACTCGCCGCAATCAGCTTTCATTCGCTCGAAGATCGGATTGTCAAACGTTTCTGCCGCAAGATGGCAGGCCGCCCTGAGCATGCCAATGACTACCGGCCAATCGAGGAGCGCACTGTCCAAGCAAAAATGGTTTCGACCCGTCCAATCCTCCCATCCGAAGAGGAAATTAAAATGAACCCACGTAGCCGCAGTGCTCGTATGCGTGCCATCCGTAAGCTTTCTGACAACTAACTGTAACTACCCCCTATGAATAAGATATCCCAAAAGGCCCGAGCTCGTGTTCTCTTTTTTGTCATCGCGATGATAGCGATCACTGTTGGTAGTGGCTTTGCCATCGTTTGGATGCAGCAGCAGATCTCTCGTACTGCAAAGCGCAGTCAACAGGTTGAATCGCAGCTTGCCGAAACTGTCCGCAAACTGCGTTACCTGGACGAGCGTATTGTTGCAATGCATCAGCCAGTTGTACTGCAGGGCAAAGTCGCCGGCACGCTACGACCTTCGTTGGATGACCAAATTGTCTGGGTGCGCGAAAGCAACGCCCCGAGTGGTCGAGCTTACGCAATCTCTGAGGCTTACGAAGCATCGATGGATTTGGCATTTCTCGACCTAAACACTCAACGCTAACCAGTAAATCGACTAATATTATGCATGTGACGTCTAATTATTATCGTAGTGGGGAACACCTGCCGGTGACCGAGAATACTCTTTTGGAGCGTGCGACTCGTTCTGTTCGTCATGCGAGGGAGAGCATCCAAGCTGAGCCGTTGCGTCCATCGAAAAGTACCATGCGTCGACTCGCCCGTCATTATAAAGACAGTCGCTCAAAGGCGTGCAGTGCTTAGGTTTTTATGAGCAAAGCATTCGTATCCACTGCGCGGGCAGCACTCGTTTCGACCGCAGTCGCTTTTGCGTTCTGCGTCTTGATTGGGCGTTTGTTCTACTTGCATGTTTGGGAACAGCAGGAGCTACTTGAGCATGTTGAAAATAATCGTAAGATGGTTCAAGTCGTCGAAGCTCGGCGTGGCAACGTCGTGGACAATCGCGGTAATTTGCTTGCGACCACGCATACTACAATCGATCTCGGCGTTGACCCGCAGTCTGTCCGTGAGGAAGATCGTGATAAGTTACCAGCGCTCGCCGCATTGATCGGTCAACCGTTGGCGAAGATCGAAAAAAGTATCAATACGAAGACGCGCAAAGGCTCTGCGCGTACTAAAGAAGTTAGTCTAATAAAATGGGCGTACTTAGCCAAGGGGCTGAATGAAGATACTTACGAATCAGTTTGTGAATTGGGCATCAAAGGCGTGTATGGAAATCGCAAATACAGTCGCACATATCCGAGTGGTCAAATGGCGTCACACATCTTGGGTTATGTGAATCACGAAGAAACTCCAGTGACAGGAGTTGAGCGTTTCTTTGATTACTATTTGCGCGGTCAAGATGGTTGGCGCGAATCTGAGCGCGACGGTCGTCGTCGCGAAATGGCTCAGTTCCGTGAGCGTGAAGTGGATCCTGCCGATGGCTTAAATGTCGCACTTAGTGTGGATCTCATGGTGCAGCACATTGTTGAAAAAGAGATCGCACGTTTAGCTGCGGAATACGATCCACAGAGTGTTAGTATTATTGTGAGTGAACCGTCGACTGGTGCAGTCTTAGCGATGGCGAATTATCCGACCTACGATCCAAATGAATTTTATAATACTAAAAAATATCCGATCGATTCACAGCGGAATCGAGCACTGACTGATTTGATTGAGCCAGGCTCAACCTTCAAGATCGTTCCTGCAGCCGCAGCATTAAATGAAGGAATAGTTGATCCTGCAGATATGTTTCAAACTGGCGCCGCGCGCGTTAGCTATAAGGGCCGTTCGCTCAAACTACCAGGTGATCACCATACCTATGAGTCACTTTCGATGCACGATATCGTTGTGAAATCGAGTAATCGCGGTGTCGCACACCTTGGAATGATATTAGGTGAAGATCGTTTACACGATTACGCGCAAGCCTTCGGGTTTGGTGAGAAGACGGGTTTCGACCTAGGCGGCGAAGTCTCTGGCATATTGCATCCTGTTAAAAATTGGGATGGCCTGACGATCACACGCTTACCGATGGGCCACGCCGTGAGTGCCACGCCGATGCAAATCCATGGCGCGATGTCGGTGATAGCAAATAAGGGCGTGTTGATGGAGCCGTTGATTGCGCAACGCGTTTTTGATTCAGATGGTATTGATGTCGTTCGCTTTTCGCCGAAAGCAAAGCGTCGCGTCGTGTCCACTGAAGTAGCTAAGATAGTTGCCGATATGTTGGTCGATGTGGTCGGTAAAGAGGGCACGGCTCGTCGAGCCTTCATCGATAATTATTCAGTCGCTGGTAAGACAGGCACGACTCAGAAGATCATTAATGGTCAATATTCTCGCCAACATCACGTGGCTTCTTTTAGCGGATTTTTCCCTGCCGATACACCTGCTTTGGTCATCACTGTCGTGGTGGATGACCCTAAGTCAAGGGGCGTAGGTTATGGGGGTACCGTTGCTGCGCCAGCCTTTCGCAATATTGCTGAAGCTTGTATCGCTTATTTAGGTATTCGGCCAGCCAAGCCGGATGCATCATTCCTCGCTTTAAAACATTCTCGATATGATCGGACTCGCCGAATTTCAAATTAGCACGCTGCTCTCTTCGGTCAGCTCTCGCCAAAGTTACTCTCGAGGGTTCAACGTGGACCAAGTCAACAGTGATCGTCGTTCTCCTATGAACCCTAGTGTCCAGGAACTTATCGAAGATATTAAAATAGTCGATCGTAAGGGCGACGGTGATCGCGCAGTGACTTGCTTGATTACTGATAGTCGACGGGTCGTGCCAGGCGCGCTATTTTTCGCGATTGGTGGTTTGCGTACAGATGGTAATTTTTATGTCGAAGAAGCGGTGGATCGTGGTGCGGTGACAATCGTGACCGAACAAGATCTGGGTGCGCATTTCCCCATCGACTTTATTCAAGTAAAAGATGTACGCGAAACATTGGCGCTGGTGTCA
>CAZIMR010000024.1:0-9146 GCA_964540215.1 uncultured Puniceicoccaceae bacterium | reverse complement strand
GCCTCGATTTTGCGATCGAAGCGTGGAACGAAGTGCTGGCCACTTATCCAACCGACGATGCAGCCATCGTGTCTTACATGCGCCTCGCCGACGTCAGCAATCAACGCGGCGACAAACCCAGCGCACTCAACTACCTCGAAGCAATTCAGGCTCAATTCCCTGGCACGCCGAAACTCCCCGGAGTCATCCTACGCCAAGGCGAACTACTCTCCTCGATGGGCCGTGGCGAGGAAGCCCGCGAGAAATATCAATATATTCTACGCGTGCCGGACTGGCGCGGCCTCGTTCACGCTCGTGCCCTGTTTCAAACTGGCGAGGCCTACATGGCTGAGAGCAAATATGCCGAAGCACATGGTTTCTTTGAGCGCACCTTCCTCGGCTATTCTCAATTCAGCGAATGGTGCGCACGCGCCTACCTAGCGGATGCCGAAGCCCTTTTAGGTATGGGCGCAAAGGCAGATGCGATTGCGACACTCACCGAAGCGAACGAAACACTCGCAGAAGCGGCACCCGCAGCGCTCGTCGAAGCCATTCAAGCGAAACTGCAAGAGCTACAACCATCAGTCGCCCCATCGCCCCAGTCATAACAGCCACACACAAACGGATGCGTCACTTTTCACTCAAAGCCCTGCTCATCGCAGCCCTCTCTATCGGTTGCTCACTCTCCGGTTTTGCAGAAAATGCCTACTGGGCAGAATTTGGCAATCAACCCGTCTATATTCAGCAAGTCAACGGACGCTCGAAGCAAACACTTAAATTTATCGATTATAAAGATAGCATGTTGGTTGCGGAAATAACGATTGATGGCGGTGTCGGCGAAATGTCCCTCCCTGTCAGCGAATCGATGGTCAAAACGCTGCGCTTAGACTTGGGCGAGATACAAAAAGCAAACCAACTGATTCAACGGGGCAACTACGCTGGTGCGATCAAAGTACTCCGCCAAAAGGTCTATCCATTGGTTAAATTTACTGAGGTGCCGGAGTTGTTCAGCCAATTACACTCCCCGGTCCGCAGCTTAATCAGCAGCCTTATCAGCGCAGACGAACTCGCCGAAGCAGACGATCTGCTCAGTCGCATCGCCCTGGATAAGGTCGATATCAAATATAGCCAACTGAGCATCCAATTGATGAATGCGTATCTCGCAGAGGAAGCGTTCAAAGCAGCGGGACGAATCGCTGGTCAACTGCCTAAAAGTGGCGCGTACACTTCCAACATCTCCGAAGTCGTCAATGCGGCCGATGCCCTACGTGGTGCAGGTGAATATGAGGCGGTGATTCCACTGTATAAGGAAATCGAAAGTTCTGTCCCTGAGAATGTGCGCAAGAATGTGCGTATGTGGCTCGCCTACAGCTTGGTGCTCGCGGACCGTGTCGATGAAGCCTCTCCGATGATCGACAGCATGCAAGAGCCCGCGCCGAACGATCGCCTATTTTCACTCTACAAATTGCTGCAAGGCTCGCGCGAACACCGCAACAAGCAATACGGCCAAGCCCTCGACGTGCTCACTCGTGGATTCGTTCGCGCGCAAACTTCTTACGTCTGGGTGCCAGAGATGCTCTACCTGATCGGCGATTGCTACAAACAAGCCAAAGATCCGACTGCCGCACGGAATGTCTGGTTCGAAATCACGGCGCTTTATCCCGATTCACCATGGGCCACGCGTGCCGCCGAATCACTCAGCAAACTACCAAAGCCAGAACCCGCGCCGCCAAGCAATTAATCCATCACTTCACAAAATAACAACACACTTAAACCTCAGTCTTTAATACCAAACCGTCATGAAACTATCAAAGTTCCGCCTCCTCCCTTCCTTTGCTGCCCTCGCGCTGTTTGCCGTCGTCACGCAATGGACAATGACCCAATCCCTCAGTGCACAAACTGAACAAGCAAGCGTCGAGTCAGTCGAGACCGCCGAAGAGGCAGCTGCTGCCGAGGCTGCTGCGGGCGATCAATCCCTGATCGACATGTATAAGAATGGCGGCTGGGCCATGTATCCACTCACACTCCTGTCAATCTCGGCATTCGGACTGATCGTGTACAACTTTATGGCGATTAATCCGAATCAAATCCTGCAGCCTTCAGTGCTGCCAGAGATCGATACCGCGCTGCAAGCTCTGGACATCGAGAAAGCCCGCTCCATCTGCGATGAGAACCCAGCGCCTTCGACTAACATCATCCATGACGGCTTGGTCCGTGTCGACATCAACCGCTACAATCCAGAACAGGTGAAAGAAGCGGTCGAAGAAGCCTCGGCCGAAGAACTCGCCAGCCCATTCATCTTAATCAACTACCTCTCCGTGATCGGATCACTGGCCCCCATGGTCGGACTACTCGGAACCGTTTCTGGTATGGTTAAGGCCTTCAACGTGATCGGCTCTGAAGGCGCGGCCAATGCCCAAGCGCTTGCGGGGAATATTTCGGAAGCCTTGATCACCACTGCCAGCGGCATGATCGTCGGTATTCCTGCGATGTTCTTCTTCTTCTTCTTCAAGAATAAATACGGTAAGATTACTTCCCGTGTCGCGCGTGTGGTGGGAGACCTGCAATTCACACTCAGCACTGCGATTAGCAATCGCTAATCCAAACACCTGCGATTACTAACCGATGAAAACCTGGTCCCCAGAAGAAGTTGATCCGGAGTTTGAACTGACTCCAATGATTGACATCGTGTTCCTGCTCATCGCGTTTTTCATGACATTGATCAGCTTCATTAGCGCCGAACTCATCGAACTCAAGCTACCGGATGCCAATCAGTCGAGCATCCCAGAAGAACCAGGCGAACGCCAATACATCTCCGTTGATATCAGCGGACAAGCCTATCTCGGTTCGACTCCAATCAGCTACGAAGCACTGCCCCAAGCATTAGCCGCCGGGCGCGCGGCTCAGCCCACCCTTAAGGTATTCCTTCGAGCGGACGCGAAAACAGCACACCGTCATGTCAACCGCGTCATGGAGGCCTGCGCTGAAGCAGGCATCTTTGACCTCATTTTTGCCTCCAATAAAAATTAAACTGTGGCTGCTGTTAACAAAGTTTTAGAATCAGAAGATAAAGTCGATATCACACCGATGATCGACATCGTGTTCTTGCTGCTGGTTTATTTCATGTTTCTGCCGCTGCAACAAGAGGCAGATGTGGGGATCAAACTACCCAGTGCGACCCCGCCTGCTGAGAACCTCAAATTGCCCAGCGAACATGTCATCGAGATCTTCCCGAATGGCTTGATTCTCCTCAATGGTGCACCAATGGACGCTTCGGATGACCGTGTCATGGCACGCCTCTCAACCACGCTCACCCGACTACGCATGTCATCGGACCGAGTGGGCGATGATATTGTGGTGAAGATTCAGGCCGACCCTGACTCACCGCATCAACGTTCAATCGATGCCCTGAATGCCTGCGCCAGGGCTGACATTACCAAAGTCTCGTTCTCCGCATACGCGCTCTAGTCATGATCGATTGATCTGATTCGACCCCACGCGTTCGGCTGTAACAACCAGCTTTGTTTGGTCGACTGCCCAAAAAACGTTCACTTATAATCTCTCCCAGATGCTGCCTCTTACCAAAAAACGAAAAATAAATCCGCTACTGCTGAAGGTGATCTTTATCAGCGTAGCCATTCATCTACTTGCAGCGCTTATTCTCGGAAGTATCACGATCTACAAATTTGTCGTTCCCTCTGAGGCACAATTCGAAGAGCCGCCCGTCGTGGAGCAAGAAGAACCACCACCACCGGTCAAAGTGCAAATTAAACCGCAGCAACCCAAGCAGCAACAGGCTCAGCGCCTGACCATGCGGCCGGTGGCGAACATCGCAGTGGCCAATGTGGATGTTAATTTGCCTAACATGGAGCAGAACTTCACCGTCAGCACCGGCCTCGGTGGCATGGGCGGCGGCAGCCTACTTGGCGGCACCCGTGGTAATATCGGCATGGGCTTGTCCGATGTCAGCGTGTTCGGCCTCAAGTCGCGCGCCGAGCGTATCCTATTTGTGATCGATGCGAACCGCCAGATGGTCACCGATAAAAAAGGCGGCCTCAACAGCTACAAGATCATTAAAGACGAAATCACCGACATGGTCGGCAATCTGTCGGCAGGCACCCTGTTTAACGTGATGTTACAAGACCGCACCAAGATGATGCTGTTCAAGCCGCAACTCGTGTCCGCAGGCTCAGAGGTGCACCAGCAACTGATCCAATGGATCAATCCAATCAATGCCAGCGCAACTAATGTAGGGCTCGAAGGCAACCGTCTGGCGAAAAAGCCGCAACTCAAAACCCTGAATGGAGAAGCGGTCAACACTGCTATACGCAACAAATGGCGAGGTAATGAGACTGGCTTCATCACACAAGTGGCGCTCGAACAAAACGTCGATGCGATCTTCTTCATCACTGGCTACCACCGCGGTTTTGAAACCATTCGCCGCACACTCAACGAGCGCGAAGAAGCTGAATGGCAGCGTAAAATAGCCAAGCCGGACTACATCAAACAACTCGCAGCGCATAAGCTCGAAATCCCTAAAATGCAGGCCAGAGTCAAAGCCCAGATGGCCAAAATCAACGCTGATCGTAAGAAGAAGGGCCAACCACCACGCGTGTTAGAACAACGCTGGGGCGTCTACTCCGATGCCAATGAACTCAAGCTGAAATGGCCCAAAGATAAAAATCACCCTGGTCATAAACCCGATCATGAAATTAGGGACAGCGATGTATCTAAATATTTCCGCAAGCTAATCGATAAACTCTACGAAGACCAAGACAAGCCAGTGCCCTCGGTCAACGTGGTGCTCTTTCTTGCCGGTGATGAAGCCTTCAGTGACGCTGCGAAAAAACAGCTGGATCAATACGTGCGCTTCTTCCGCGGTAAAAATCGCGTGATCCGTGGCGAAGACGAGATCTCAAGCGCGCGTAGCTCGAAGAGTACCAACAACTAGTCGGACCACACTCGGTACCACACACTTTCAAACAAAAGGCAGTCGAACATTCGGCTGCATCATTTGTGTGTTCAGCTCGCCAATATTCTCCCGATTTGAATGCAAGCGAAGGCGAATCGCCCTGGCTTCTTAGACCTAAAATCCAACCTGCGGGACAAGTTCAACAGACTATAATTTCGCAGCCTGACCTTTCAATGAATCAGCCGTGGCAGCGGTCAATTCCTGCTCGGCGTCATCAATCACTGCAACACTGCTTCGATCACGGCTACTTCCTCTTCAAACGCCTCTATGGTTTCGGCGACTTCCTCTTGAGCGGCTTCGACGTTGGCAATAAGGGAGAGAGCAGATACTTAGACTTAGCTTACCAGTGATGGTCGTCAGCAGCCTTATACAGCAAAGAATACGTAGATTGAAATCACAACAATAACTAAGATCGCACTGGTAAGCTTAGCGCCCTTCCAAGGAGTCATATCGATCGGCGTGCTCATTTTCAGCGTCCATGCTGTTTCACGAGGCGCAATCTTCGCCCAAATAATCATTACCAAGCAAAGCAGAGCAAAAACAAAGCCAAGGAAGTGGAAATTATAAACAAAGACACTATCGACGGCGTCACTCATACCAGGGATGAAATATTTAACTGCAATCAATACAAGGCCTAGAATCAACGATACGAATGCTGCAACACTTGGAACACGTGAATGCAGCATACCCACTAATACTACCGAGAAAATCGGGATAAAGTAGATTGCATTCATGTTCTGCAAGTAGCCGAAAATACTATCTTGTCCCGCCAATAAAGGCGCCACAAACATCGCAGCCAGTGCGATAAAAATCACAAAGATCTTAGCAGCGCGAACTGTCGATTCTTCGCTGCCTTTTGGATTCAAGACATGCTTATAAAAGCCGAGACTAAACAATGCAGAGGTACTGTTCAAAGCAGCATTAAACGAACTCAAAATAGCACCCACCATCACCGCGGCGAAGAACCCAGTAAACTGAGGCGGTAGCACTTCGCGGACTAGTGTGCCATACGCTTGGTCGTTTGAAATACCATCATTGGCGAACAAATGGAACGCGATGATACCAGGGATCACTAGGTAAATTGGACCCAGTAATTTAAGCCCCGCTGTCAGCAGAACGCCCTTCTGCCCTTCGGCAAGGCTACTTGCTCCCAGTGTCCGTTGGATGATTTGTTGATTCGTGCACCAGTAGAACAAGTTGAGCAATGCGACACCCGTAAACAGCGTGCTAAATGGCACACCAGTATCACTCGTTCCAATCGAATTTAGACGCTCAGGATTCGTGGTCTTCAAAACATTCCATCCCTCAATGATGCCTTGGCCATCACTAACTTTATTGAGCGCAAACCACACGATCATGAAACCACCGACAAGCAAGCCAATGCCGTTAATCGTATCAAGCACTGCAAGTGTCTTCAGTCCACCAAAACGTGTGTAAACACCTCCCATGATACCGATCATGAAAACAGTCAGCCACAAGATGACTGTATCCGGCTGATAAATAGAACCTAGCAAAGAAACGGGCTCAGTGATGCCAGTTAACGATTTGAGATCCAACATCTCGGATAGGCCGACCGCACCACTATATAGAATAATTGGAATCAGTAAGAAGGCATAAGCCAATAAAAAGACCATATTCGCCAAGCTCTGAGTTCGACGATCAAATCGATCCTCGAGGAATTGAGGCACCGTGGTGATACCTGCTCGAAGGAATTTCGGCAGAAAGAACAACGCCATCAGGACTAGAGCGATGACCGCAACCACCTCCCAAGCCATCACCGCCAAGCCATCTTTAAATGCGGCTCCATTTAAACCAACCATTTGTTCGGTCGATAAATTCGTCAGCAACAAAGAACCTGCGATGATTGGGAAAGTCAGCGACCGACCACCAAGAAAAAAGCCCGTCGACGATGCTTTTTCCGAATTTCGCGTAATAAAATAAGTGAGGACCGCAGCAGTAACAGTGAATGCTAGAAATGAAGCTAGAATCATAATAGGGAATCTGGGTAATTATATGGATTAGGGAATATGAGAAGAATCCTTAACACTGCATGGTCAACAGTCGATTTTTAGACTCAGGTGTTTTACCTCCCTTTAGGCTTACTAGCGCTCTGCGCGCAGACTTTTTTATATATTTTTTACGCCAACAGATTCTTGATATCCTCCAAGCTGACTCTTGCGTTGGCCGCCTCGCTCTCTTCGAATAATTCCTTTAATAGCTCGGCCTTCTTCGCTTGTAATTCGATCACCTTTTCTTCCACCGTGTTCGCGGCGATTAGTTTGATACTGGTCACCACTTTCTCCTGCCCAATTCGGTGCGCCCGGTCGGTCGCCTGTGCTTCGGCTGCGGGATTCCACCACGGGTCGTAGTGCACCACGGTGTCTGCGCCAGTGAGATTTAAACCCGTGCCACCTGCCTTCAGCGAGATCAAGAATACCGGGATACTCTCGTCCCCATTAAAGGTGTCGCACATCGCGAGTCGGTTTTTGGTCTTACCGTCGAGGTAGCAGAACTTATGGCCCTTTTCAGTCAGATGCTGTGCGAGCAACTTAAGCGCGGTCACAAAAGAGGAAAACACTAAGATGCGACTGCCCGCATCAATACACTCATCGAGCACTTCGTCGAAGGCCGCTAGTTTGGCTGAATCGGCCGCCGGAAAAGCGTCGTCAATAATGCGCGGATCGACACAGGCCTGACGCAAGCGCAGCAGCTCCGTAAATGCGGCAAACTGAACGCGACCGGTATTCGCGCCCGCCCGCTCCATATTAGAAATTTCGCGACGCGTCTTTTCGAGCGTGTCGTTGTAAAAACGCATTTGCTTGGAACCGAGTTCACAGAAGAAAGTCTTCTCGATCTTCTCAGGCAACTCCGGCGCGACCTCTTTCTTGGTGCGGCGTAAAATGTAAGCAGCTGCGCGTTGTGTCTGGCGGCGAGAGTGCCATGCACGATCTTCCTGCGAGAGCTTTCCCGAAGCTTTGGTCAGATAACCGGGCATCAGGAAAGCGAACAGCGAGAGCAAATCGTCGAGCGAATTCTCCACCGGCGTGCCGGTCAGTAAAAAGCGGCCCTTACTGTGCAGGCGGGTCAGCGACTTGGCATTCTGTGAACGACGGTTCTTGATGTGCTGCGCCTCGTCGCCGATCACAACCGACCAATCCATGGTCGAAAGCATCTCAATGTCTTGTCGAAGTGTGCCATAGGAGGTAATCACGATATCTGCCTCCTCAAGCACCCTCGGCTCTTTGGCCCGCTTAGTACCATGATGCTTCGCCACTTTGAGGCCGGGGACAAAGCGCCCAGCTTCACGTATCCAATTCTCCACCAAACTCGCGGGGCATAACACCAGCCCCGGCAGCGCCTCTGTACTGGTGGTCCGGATACACTCGATCAAACCAAGCGCCTGCAGCGTTTTACCTAGACCCATTTCGTCGGCCAGAATCCCGCCCAGCTCATGACGATACAAATGCCACAACCATGCGACACCAATGCGTTGATAAGTGCGTAGAATCGTATCAAAAGCCGGACGAATGGGCGCGGCTTCGAGCGCACCGACCTGCTTGAGCGCACGGCTACGGGATTGCCATGCCTGTGGGGGCTGCCAGCCTTCGACCAGCTCGTCCAGCAAATCCTCTACATCAACCAGCTCCTGCGTATCCAAGCGCTTTGAGAACGTCGGCGTAAACGGTCGGTCCGCCTGTCCCGAGACTGAGCGCTCGATCTGGTGCAAGCGCTCCACCACAGCCCGATCCAGCAATGTGATTTTGGCACTGGAGCCCTCATCCTCCACGTAACTGCGGCCGGTCGCAATCGCGCGCCGTAGATCTGCCTCATCGCCGCCTTTGCAGAGCGTCACCTGGAGCGCAAAGCGGCCGTCCACCTCCTGGGTTTCGATCGCCGGCTCAGAAAGCTGCACATGTGCGAGTTTTTCCTCGAAACTATCGGTAAATTGCGCGCGCCATTGTTGCCGCAGTGCCTTCCAGTGGGCGGCGAGGAAATTGAGCGTCTTGTGCCGATCTCGTAGCCACCATTTACGATTCGACGGTTCGAGCATGAAGCCCTCTTGCTTTAAAATGTTACGTAACGGCTTAATCGAATCATCATCACGGCCCGCCGGCAATCGGATCGCCAAAAAGTTGGGTGAACCATCGACCACGACCCGATTGGTGGAGTATTGCTCCATCGAATCCGCAGCCGC
>CAZIMR010000023.1:0-9274 GCA_964540215.1 uncultured Puniceicoccaceae bacterium | reverse complement strand
ACCTCACCACGACCGAGAGAATCGGCGACGTCGTTGAAGAAGCGCATGCCAGTGGCAGTACCCAAGTAACTAAGAATCTGTGTTGGGAACATCAGAATCGCTGAGGCAAAGATAACGGGCATAACACCTGCATAGTTGACCTTGAGCGGTAGGAATGAACTCTGCCCGCCGTAAACCTTACGACCAACAACACGCTTTGCATACTGAACCGGGATCTTGCGCTGCGCTTGAGTGATCGCCACTAGACCAGCAGTTACCGCAAACAGAAGGAACAACATCAACACACCTTCCGGCATGCCAAGTGCGGCACTTTCAGAACCAACAGGCGCAACAAACATCTGATAAGCTGATGCGACCGCAGCAGGGAGGCCAGAAATGATGCTGATCGTAATTAACAGGGAAATACCGTTACCGATGCCCTTCTCAGTAATCTGCTCACCGAGCCAAACCATGATCATGGAACCAGCAGTTAAGAAGATCGTACCAGTAATCAGGAACTGAACTTTACCTGCGATGACGACATCGCCGTATTCTGCTGGACTGAAGCCTTGGCCGATTATACTGCCCGGATTGGTGCTGAGCGCGACCAAAAGGAGTAGACCTTGAACCACACAGATACCAAGAGTCAGGTAGCGCGTGTACTGATTGATCTTCTGACGGCCCACATCCCCTTCTTGCTGCAAACGCGCGATAACGGGGAAAACAGCGCCGACCAATTGCATAATGATCGAGGCACTGATGTAAGGCATGATGCCAAGGGCAAAGACCGCACCGTTGAGGAGCGCTCCACCCGTAAACATATTGTAGAGACCCACAAGACCACCACTCGCCGAAGCCTGATCCGCCATAAACTCACGGATTGGGCCAACGTTCATGCCAGGCAGCGGGATATTCGCGCCAACGCGTGCGATGAAGAGCAGTGCCAGCGTGAAGAAAATCTTCTGACGCAGCTCTGGGATCTTCAGAGAATTTGTGAAAGCAGAAAGCATGAGTGGTTACACTAAACGAAGCGATTTAAGGAGTCGGCAATTAAGCCCCTTCCTTCGTTTCAGCTGCTGGAGAAGGGGCGGACTCAACGATCTTGCCGCCAGCAGCTTCGATCGCGCTCTTTGCTGACGCAGACACCTTACAGACTGTGACTGTATATGCTTTCGAAACTTCCCCGTCGCCAAGCAGCTTAACGCCTTGCTTGTTGTCGCGAATAAGACCGGCAGCGATCAGAACTTCACGAGAGACGACGTCTCCTGAGAGTTTTGCGAGCTGGCCGAGATTAACTAGCTGGTAGCTAACCTTGAAGTTGAAGTTGTTGAAGCCACGGCATGGCAGTTTACGATAGAGTGGCATTTGACCACCTTCGAAACCGATACGGATACCACCACCAGAGCGCGATTTTTGGCCATTATGCCCGCGACCTGCTGTTTTACCGTGACCACTACCTTCACCACGTCCAAGACGCTTAGTAGGATGGGTTGCCCCTTTGATTGTTGGAATATTTTCGAGATTCATTATACTAATCCTTAAGCTTCTGCTGGGGCTCTATCGCCAAAGCGGACGTTTTTGATTTCCTCTTTCGAACGAAGCTGCTGAAGCGCAGCCATTGTCGCCTTGACCATTGCAAGGTGATTGTTCGAACCGAGAGATTTGGAAAGAATGTTCTTGATGCCGACAGACTCAAGAACCGCGCGACAACCGCCACCTGCGATTACGCCTGTTCCGTCCGATGCCGGGCGAAGAAGAACTTTACCGCCGTCAGCTTCACCCAACACATGGTGTGGGATGGTGTCGCCGCGGAGATTGATAGTAACGAGGTTCTTTTTAGCTTGTTCAGTGCCCTTACGAATCGCTTCAGGAACTTCCTTAGCTTTGCCGTAGCCGACGCCGACTTCACCTTTTTGATTACCTGTAACAACGAGTGCTGAAAAACTGAAACGGCGTCCGCCCTTTACAACTTTTGCACAACGATTGATGTGAACCACCTTTTCAACGTATTCTGGTGCTTCTTCTGGCTCTTTCTTGTGAGAGAATGATCTATTTTGTCTGCTCATATAGTAACCTTAGAATTGTAGACCACCTTCGCGGGCAGCTTCTGCAAATGATTTAACGCAACCGTGGTAGCGGCGACCAGAGCGGTCAAAAACGACAGACTCAATGCCTGCTGCTTTTGCCTTCTCGGCAACTGTCTTACCGAGTGCAAGTGCACTCTCAGCGTTTGCCTTAAGAGTTGAATCTTTAGTAAGCGATGTAACGTAGACCATAGTGTGGCCCTTTACATCATCGATGCATTGCGCATAGATGTGCTTGTTAGAGAATGTGACAGCAAGACGTGGACGTTCGGCAGTGCCGTTGACCTTCTTGCGAATGCGCCATTTGCGCTTCTGTAAAAGAGATTTTTTCTTATCGAGTTTCATGTTATGTATGCCTCAATTAAGCGGATTTCTTACCCTCCTTACGACGGACGTATTTGCCGACGATGTGGACACCCTTGCCCTTATAAGGCTCGGCTGGGTAGTAATTAAAGATAGTCGCTGTGATTTCGCCAACCATATGCTTATCAGCACCTTCGATTGTTAGCTTTGTATTTTCAGCGATTTTAACGGTGATACCTTCTGGGATAGTCAGGAGGCACGGGTGGGAGTAACCAAGTGCAAGATCAAGAACGTTGCCGGTAAGGACAGCACGGAAGCCGACCCCCTTAAGAACGATCTCTTTCTTGTAGCCTTCAACAACGCCGATCACCATGTTATTGATGATGGAACGGACAGTGCCGAACATTGCTTTAGCATGACGACTGCTATCAGCAGGAGTCACTTTGATTACGCCGTCAGACAACTCGATGTTCGTAGAACGATCGAAAGTCTTTTCGAGTTTCCCCTTAGGGCCTTCAACGCGGATCGTGTGACCGTCAATAGTCACAGATGCCTTATCAAGGACGGGGATAGGAAGTTTACCAATTCTGCTCATTATAGTAGTCTCAGTATTACCAAACTTTGCAGAGCACTTCACCGCCAACACCCAACTCACGGGCATCACGGGCGCGCACTACGCCTTTGGAAGTTGTAAGGATTGCAACACCCAGTCCACCGAGAACGCGAGGGATCTCAGTTGCACCGTAGTAGAGGCGACGACCTGGCTTACTGTGACGCTCAATGCCAGTGATGGCCGGAGTCTTACCGACGAACTTCAGAGTCAGTTCGATGGTCTTGAACCCGCGCGCATCTTTGCCTTCCGTGAAATCACGGATGTAGCCTTCTTTTTTAAGGATCGCTGCAATAGCGGCGCGCATTTTGGAGTGCTGCGTGATGCAGACATCCTTGCGACCGGTGCTACCGTTGCGGATGATGGTGAGGAAATCACCGATTGTATCGTGAACTGCCATAGTCTAACTAATGGGTTTTCAGTGGGTGTATTGAGCCTTGGTGGATTACCAAGATGATTTTGTCACACCAGGAATCTTGCCTTGTGTGGCAAGCTCGCGGAATGTGAGACGAGAGAGGCCGAACTTACCGATGTAAGCACGTGGACGACCGGTGACGGAGCAACGGTTACGAGCACGGATCGGAGAGCTGTTCTTAGGAAGCTTAGTGAGCTTTGCTTGTGCCTTGTAGAACTCCTCATCTGGAGTTTCAGGGTTCGCAAGGATTGCTTTAAGACTTGCACGCTTAGCTGCGAACTTCTCGATGAGACGGACGCGCTTAAGGTTACGTTGGATTGCTGATTTTTTAGCCATGAGAAATTCTTTCTGTTATGCTTTAGCGGATGCGGCAGCTGCTTCTTCTTCGGCAACTTCAGCGCTTGTTTTACGGAACGGCATGCCGAAGAGGGCGAGAAGCTCGCGACCTTCTTCGTCATTTTTTGCGCTCGTGTTGATGCAGATATCCATACCAATAGTCGCTGTAGTGCCATCAGAACTAATTTCAGGGAAGATCGAGTGATCGGAGACACCTAGAGTGTAGTTGCCTTGACCGTCGAGCTTTGCAGGAACGCCACGAAAGTCACGAATCGCTGGAAGCGAGATTTGGATGAGACGGTTAAGGAACTCATACATGGCACGGCCACGGAGTGTTACTTTAACGCCAATCGGCTGACCTTCACGAAGCTTGAAGTTCGAGATACTAAGCTTCGCCTTAGTTGTCACAGGACGTTGAGCAGCGATCTTACCGATCTCCTGGTTCACGTAAAGGATGTGGTTCTTGTCATCAGTCGCGCTGAAGCCCGAATTGATGACGATCTTTTTGATCGAAGGAACCTGGTGCTTATTCGCGTAACCGAACTTTTTTGTAAGCTCAGGAACGACTTTTTCGGCGTATTGTGTTTTAAGTGCTGGTATTTGCATCGGAATTAAGTCGGATTTCTAGCCCGGCTAGGTTTTTAAATGGATTGACGATGTGATTCTGGAAAAATTGCGAGAAAATGAGTGATTTACTCAGCCTGGCAAGCTCCCTTTTAGTTAGTCTTCGCGTCGAACTTCTCAGCCAACACTACATTCGAGTAGTGAATCGGAGTTTCGCGCTCTACAGAACCGCCTTCGGGGTTCTCTTGAGACTTCGGGAGAAATTTAGTGATAAGATTGACGCCTTCGATCACGACAGATTGGCCAGCCTTAACTGACAACACCTTACCGCGTTTGCCCTTGTGAGAGCCAGAGATGACGACAACTTCTTGTTCGCGCTTGATTGTTTTAGCCATGATTAGAGGACCTCCGGTGCTAGAGAGATGATTTTCATGTATTTGGCACGGAGCTCACGAGCAACCGGTCCGAAAATACGTGTACCCTTGGGATTGCCATCGGGCGTAAGAATAACAACTGCATTGTTATCAAAGCGAAGGTAGCTACCATCGCCGCGGCGAATTGGAGCTTTTGTGCGCACTACTACAGCACGAACAACTTCACCCTTTTTAACGGACGAGTCTGTGGATGCGACCTTGATATTGCAGACGATTACGTCTCCAACGTCAGCTGTGCGCTTGTTTTGACCTAGACGACGGATCATTTCCGCTTCCTTGGCACCTGTGTTATCCGCGATAAAAACGCGGCTGTTCATCTGAATCATATCTAAATCTCCGTTATACGGTTAAAAGTAATAAACTTAGAGCTTATGCTTCGTCGCCAACCTTCGGTGCTCTTTCGAGAACCTTAGTCACGCGCCAGCGTTTGAGCTTACTAAGAGGACGAGTTTCCATGATCTCAACCTTGTCACCAAGGAAGCAGTCATTTGTTTCGTCGTGTACGTGAACCACTGTCTTACGCTTAATTTCCTTACGGTAAAGCGGGTGCGGGATCTTGTAGAGGTAAGTGACTTTGATTGTCTTGTCACCGGAACGGCTGGTAACTGTGCCAATCAGGGACTTACGGGAATTGCGTGTTGCTTCCATAATAATAGTCGTCTGTTAAGATTAAGCAGAGGCCGCAGCCAACTTCTTCTCTTTAAGAATGGTTTCGAGGCGCGCGATTTCGCGACGCAATTGAGTGAATTCGTGCGGGCGCTCAACTTGGCCAGTCTGCTTGCGCAGGCGGAGGTTGACGTGTGCGTCGTGCGTGTCGCGTAGCTTTTTTTCGATTTCTACTTCGGACATTTCGCGGATATCTTTTGTGGTGCTCATATTAAATGATTCCTTGTGTAATATTTGTTACGCTTAGTCTTCGCGAGTCACGAAGCGGCAGTGGAACGGAAGCTTGGTGTCAGCTAGGCGGAGAGCTTCTTGTGCAGCAGTCTGCGTGCAGCCTGCGATTTCAAAAAGCATTGTGCCGGGGCGGATCACAGCGACCCACTTTTCAACAGAACCCTTACCTTTACCCATACGAGTTTCAGCTGGCTTTTTTGTTACCGGTTTATGTGGGAAAACGCGGATCCAAACTTTACCCTTACGCTTGAGGCTACGAGTCATAGCGACACGAGCAGCTTCAATTTGTTGGGAAGTCATGCGACCACGAGTGAGGGATTGGATACCGAATTCGCCGAAAGCGAGCGCGTTACACGACTGGGCTGTTCCGTAGATGCGGCCAGTGTGAACTTTGCGGTATTTTGTGCGTGATGGAAGATATGCCATGGTTCGCTCAGTTTAAATGATTAAATATGTCTTAAGTGACGTGTGAATTAAGCTTCGCCTTCCTCAGGAAGACAGATCCAGCATTTCACGCCGATGAGACCATAGACCGTGCTTGCTTCGCTGAAGCCATAGTTGATATTAGCGCGAAGTGTCTGAAGAGGCACCTTACCTTGGTGTTGACGCTCTGTACGAGCGATATCAGCACCACCGAGACGACCACCACACTGAATACGGATACCTTCCGCGCCCATTCCCATTGTCGTCTGAACAGCGCGCTTCATCGCACGGCGGAAAGCGATACGACGCTCCAGTTGAAGGGCGACGTTCTCTGCTACTAGTTGAGCGGAGAGGTCCGGGCGTTTCACTTCCTGGATGTCGAGCATGATCTCCTTTTTGACGACCTTGTTCAGGCCATCCTTCAGTTTGTCGAGCTCTGCACCTTTACGGCCGATGACAACACCAGGACGCGCAGTGAATATCTTCACACGAATACGGCCAGAGGCACGCTCGATAAAGATACGAGGCACAGATGCGTAACGCAGATTGCTCGTTAGAAATTTACGAATTTCGTAGTCTTCTTTAATGAAGCCTGGAAATTCTTGCTTAGATGCATACCAGCGTGAATCCCAGTCGCGGGTTACTGCAAGGCGGAAGCCGGTTGGATGAACTTTCTGTCCCATAATAAAATCGGTGTCGTGTTAACTTAGGCTTCGTCTGTAAGGACGATACGGATGTTGCTTGTGGCCTTTTTGTAAGGATGCGCGGAACCGCGAGCTGCGGGGCGAAAACGCTTAAACGTAGGACCTTGCTCAACGACTGCAGACTCAATAGTGAGTGCATCCGATGATAGGTTGTTATTGTTTTCCGCGTTGGCGATTGCCGACTGAAGCGTTTTGCTGACGAGACGAGCTGACTTGCGCGGAATAAAGCGCAAGATTTCGACTGCTTCGGCAGCATTACGGCCTTGGATGGCACGGGTGATATCGCGCACCTTGCGGGGCGACATACGGGCGTATTTGGTATAGGCTTGGACCTGCATGAGATTCAGCTGTTTTGAAGTGTTTTTACGCGGGCAATGTCTCCCGCTTGAATGGTGGAGTCGTCGACCAGCTCAAGAATAAGTGCTGCGGAGCGGTCGCTTCTAGATTCGATAATAATCAATTCGCCGATCGATAGTGCACCGCATGATACGCGGCATACCATTCCGAGGCGCATGCCTTGCTCTAGTCCGCCGTCAAGAATGACGACGTCTGCGGCAAGGGCAGGAACCACTGTCGAGACAGTGGCTGCGTTCGGGCTGTGGATCGACTCTTTGACGAAAGCGGGAACTTCCGCACGCACAACGCTACCGGCAACCAGTGCTCCGAAAAGGAACAGGCTAGCGAGCTTTGAGTGGCGTTGTGCGGACAAAAGGTGCATTACGTAATAAGAGGTTTACTTATTTACTGGCGGCCTGGTGGCCCTTGAACGTGCGAGTTGGCGAGAACTCACCAAGCTTGTGGCCAACCATATTCTCAGTCACATAAACGGGCAGAAAGCTGCGACCATTGTGGACGTTGAGGTTGAGACCGACGAAGTCAGGAGTGATCGTCGAACGACGAGACCAAGTTTGGATCGGCTTGCGATCGTTGCTGGCCTGAGCCACAGTTACCTTTTTGGCAAGATGCGGATCTACAAAGAAACCTTTTTTAATTGAACGAGACATAGCTAAGAGAGTTTACTTTTTTTTCTTGAGCTGACGACCGTTACGGCGAACGAGAATCTGCGAATTAGTTGGATTGGACTTCTTACGTGTCGGGAATCCCTTAGAGAGCTGACCCCAAGGAGACTGTGGGTGACCACCACCAGAAGTGCGGCCTTCACCACCACCCATAGGGTGATCGACAGGATTCATCGCAACACCACGAACGCGAGGGCGACGTCCGAGCCAGCGATTACGACCAGCCTTACCGAGGCTCTGTCCGCTGTGCTCATGATTGCCGACTTCACCGATCGTTGCACGGCAACGAGAGTTGAGAAAACGAATTTCACCGGAAGGCATCTTCACCGTCGCACGATCACCATCAATCGAAACAAGCTGAGCGGATTGACCAGCAGAGCGGGCGATTTGAGCGCCACGGCCTGGGTGCAATTCGATTGCGTGAATCTTAGTTGCTGGCGGGATCACTGCGAGAGGCATACTGAAACCGGGTGAGAACTCGACGCGTTCGCTGGAGTTGATGAGCTTGTCGCCAGCCTTGACACCACGAGGTGCTAGGATATAGCGCTTTTCACCATCCGCATAAGCGAGGAGAGCAATGTTAGCCGTGCGATTCGGATCATATTCGATTGCCTGCACGTTGGCTGGGATGTCCAGCTTATCGCGACGGAAGTCGATGATACGGTAAGCGCGCTTGTGACCACCACCACGACGACGAGAAGTGATACGGCCGTAGCAATTACGGCCCTTCTTCTTGTGGTTGTAAGTCGTGAGCTGACGCTCAGGCTTTTTCTTGGAGACGTCGGCCTTGTTTCGGATGAGGAAACGAGTGCCCGGAGTCAAAGGTCTGGATTTTACGAGTGCCATGATATTTAGGTCTCTTTCGTCTTAGACGAGTTCGATCTTATCTCCTTCCTTAAGGCTAACAATGGCCTTTTTCAGGCCACCTTTAGTGCCAGGACGACCACCACGGGAGCGGTCTGTCTTAGCTTTAGGCTTTCTGTTAAGAATGTTTACTTTGGTTACTGATACGTTGAATACCTTCTCCACTGCACGAGCGACTTCCTTGCGGTTTGCGCGAGGATTCACTTCGAAAGTGTATTGGTTCAAGTTAGCGGCAAGGTTTGCAGCTTTCTCAGTAACGCGGAATTCGCGTAGAATAGTATTTGCAATAATCATTACTTACTTCCGTTTGCACGAGCGATGATAGTTTCGATGCCCTTAGCGCTCACAATAATGTGGCGGTAGCGGACAACATCGAGAGTGCTGAGGTTACCTGCTTCAGCGAGGGAAAGTCCGTCGATGTTGCGAGCAGCCAGTGCAGCATTAGTTTCAAAAGCATCGTCGATGATCAAAACCTTACCGTGCTTAGGTAGCACAGCGGTAAGAACCTTGTCGAACAGCTTAGTCTTAGGCTCTTTTACTTCGAAAGCCTCGATTACAGAAATACCACCGTCTGTTGCGCGATTAAAAAGCGCACGTCTGAAAGCAAGTGCCTTCATCTTGGTGTTAATCTTTTGTGAGTAG
>CAZIMR010000022.1:0-9399 GCA_964540215.1 uncultured Puniceicoccaceae bacterium | reverse complement strand
ACGACGAGTCCTCCAAGCGCGAGCTTGCGAACTCCCTCGGCGTAGATGTTGATGTGATCTCAAACCGCGTACACGCACTTCACGAGTCCAACCCAATGCTTGGTCACCGTGGTTGCCGTCTTGGTATTTCCTATCCGGAAATCACCGAAATGCAGGCACGTGCGATCTTCGAAGCGGCGGCGGCTTGCTACAAGCTCAAGAAGCCAATTAAGGTCATCCCTGAAGTCATGATTCCTCTCGTCGGCTTCGCTGATGAGCTCAAGAATCAAGTTGCAGTAGTTCACCGCGTCGCGGCTGAAGTCATGGAGAAGAAGGGCATCAAATTCAAATACCTCGTCGGTACGATGATCGAAGTCCCCCGTGGTGCTTTGACTGCTGATGAGATTGCTGAAACTGCAGAATTCTTCAGCTTCGGCACCAATGATTTGACTCAGACTGGCCTCGGCATGAGCCGTGATGATGCTGGGACATTCCTCGGCAATTATAAGGATCTCGACATCCTGCCACAGAACCCATTCGCATCCATCGATGTAGCGGGCGTTGGCCAGCTCGTTGAAATCGGCGCGCAAAAAGGACGCACAACCAAGAAGAACCTGAAGCTCGGCGTTTGCGGCGAGCATGGAGGCGATCCAGCTTCCATCGAGTTCTTCCACAATGTCGGCCTCGACTACGTCAGCTGCTCGCCACCTCGCGTGCCAGTGGCTCGTCTCTCAGCTGCCCAAGCAGCGCTCAAGGCGAAGCAGTAGTCTGGATCGACTCAGTCACATTTCTGCTCCAAAAGCCCTTCGGTTCGCCGAAGGGCTTTTTTTGTTTTATGGACGATCAATAAACTAGAGGCGCAGCTCAAATCAGTTATTTTCGCTTGCCGAGCGAGGTCGTTTGAATGACTAATAACATATCATACAACCCGTAGTTAATTATTTTGACTCACAAAGAACACCCCCAACCCGGCCAAACAGAGGCCCAATGGTCAGTGCGCATACGCAAGCAATTTTTGCGCAGCCGCGACCTAATAAATAAAGATATTTGGGAGCTAGAGCAGCTCGGCCGTAAAACAGCACGTGCCCGCTGCTATTTATTACTGCGCATCCTCACGCTCACTTTTCAAGGGCTGCGGCGCAATAAACTACCAGTGCAATCGGCCGCGTTGACCTTCTATTCGCTCATCGGCATTGGCCCGCTCATCGCACTGGGTATTATGGTCTCCAGCTTCGTGATCGACCAATCTCCTGCGAATCCGAGCAATGGCGAATCACCCGCCGAAAACCGTGCAGTGGCATGGATTGAAACTGCGATCACCTACGCTGCACCTCAACTCTCAATCGATACCAACGACGATGACATTGATAATGCAGAGTTAGCTCCTGAAATTACCGAGATGATCAATAGCTTCATCGCGGCGGCACAGTCCGGCACGGTCGGCGTCGTCGGTTCCCTCATGTTGTTCGTGATTGGCATCCAAGTGCTCTCATCGATTGAGGCCTCGTTCAACTCACTCTGGGGCGTCGATCAAGGCCGAAAGATCGGTGAGCGCATCGTGGTGTATTGGACTTTCATCAGCCTCGGAGCAGTCCTGGGAGCGGCAGCGCTGACCTTGGTCACAGTCACAAAGATCGCACAAATAATGGAGCATCTCCCCTTCGGCGGCGAATTCCTATCTCTTGCAGTCTTCTTGAGCCCTATTATTGCTTTTATTTTAATCACTACACTACTGGCGGTCTTCTTCCGTTTCATTCCGAATACACAAGTCAATTGGAAGGCCGCATTCACCGGAGCAACGCTCGTTGTCGTATTGCTCCAACTCTATAACATGCTTTCATTTTTATATGTGCAGCGTGTCATCGATACCCGCAGCCTCTACGGTTCAGTCGGCATTATTGTGGTGCTCATGCTCGGTCTTTACGTCTTCTGGTTGCTCATCCTATTCGGCGGACAGGTAACCTACGCAGTGCAAAACGCCAATTACCTGACGAATGAAAATGCCTGGCAAAAAACCAGTGAACACACCAAAGAGATTATTTCATTGGCTGTACTAATTTCAGTCGGCAAGCGCTTTCAGGCAGGTGCTGCCCCGACCCGTTGCAGCGAGCTCCACCAAGAGCTTCGTGTGCCCAGCCATATATTAAATTCAAGTATCCACCGCTTGTGTGAACTAGGCTACCTAACTGCAGTCGCCGTTCAATCATTTGAAGACGAACGCGACCCTGCCTATCAACCCGGGCACCCACTTGAATCGATTACGCTCGGGGCATTTAAGCAGACATTCCAAACTTACGGTAACAATAACGGCACCGAACTAGTCGTACAGCACACGCCCGAACTGCGTACCTATTTAGAAGAAATCATCAGTTTGAAGGACTGCCCCAAGGCCACACTCACAATCCGTGAACTAATTAATCACTAGCCACACAGATCCAATCTGACACGAACCGGTTAACTTACATGTAAGCAAGGGATTGACAGGTCATAACCTGCATCTAACCTCCCCGTTTTCTTATTTCCTTTGTCATGATTTCTTGGATTCAAAACCACCTCATCCGCCACGGTCGCTGGATATTCCTCACTCTTTTGTCGGTCATCATTGTAGCCTTCGTTTTTACGATTGGTAACACGCCGGGCTGCACATCAGACCAAAGCGCTTACCGCGAGCAAAACTTCTATGGTTACGACCTCAATTCGCCTCACGAAATGGGCATCATTAGTGAAAAAGTTTCGCTGAGTGCGATTCTCAACACAGGTCGTCCGATCCAGAGCGAACAACAATTCCAGTCACAGGTCACCAGCCGTATCGCCCTCCTGCACTTAGCAGAAGAAATCGGTGTACCAGCCCCCGACCAGAAGACACTTGAAAGCTACATTATGACCAAAGCTGCCTTCCGAGGCGCTGATGATCAGTTTAGCCGCGATGCTTACACCAGCTTCGTAGACAATATCGAATCCAACCCACGCATGCCACAAGGTCTTTTCGCGGTCGTGCTAGAAGAAGACTATCGCATCGACCAAATCGGCAGCGCCCTCTCCGGCCCAGGCTATCTACTGCCTTCCGAAGCACTGGCACAAACACAACGCAATGAAACATCCCTTAAATTGACGACTGCCGAGATCAGCTATGCTGCATTCACTCCAGAAATCACACCTACTGAGGAAGTGCTGATTACATATTACACCGCCAACAACAGCCGCTACGAAATTGCCGAGCGTATCCAAGCCAGCTACATCACCTTCTCTGCAGCCAACTATGCAGACCAAGTCAGCGCAGCTGGAGAGTCTGATCTACGCCCACATTTTATTGCTAACCGTGCTCGCTTCATCGCAGCCTACGATGCCACTCAGCCAACAGCTGAAGACGCCACGGCAGAGATGCCTACCGTCACCTTTGAGGATGTGCGCGATGCGGTCGCGGACGACCTCGCAACCGTGGCCACTCAGCGCTTGGCTAATGAAGCCGCACAGAGCTTCGCTTACGCACTGTACCGTGACAATATCAAGCAAGACTCCGCGGCCTTCAACAAGTTGCTCAACCAGTCTAACCTGGCACTCACCGAGATCGCGCCTTACACCGTTGAAGGTGCTGCTCGCCGGGCTTTATCGACCGAGATGCTTGAATCCGCGTTCGCACTTTCCAAAAGTCGCTACTTCTCAGACGCCTATGCGATTGACGAAGGCTTCGGCGTCCTGATCTACACAGGTCGCATCGCACCCGAGATCCCAGCCTTCAAAACAGTCGAAGCAGTTGTCACTGCCGATTACACTGCCGAAGAAAAGCGCCGTCTCTTCAACCAAAAGGGTGAGCGCTTGGAAGCAGCGCTCAAAGCCAAAATCGCGGAAGGCAGTACCTTCGTCGAAGCCGCTGAACTACTTGGCCTCAAAGTCACCGAGAACGAAACCTTCAAAATTGGCAAGGCGCCACGCACGTTGAATCAAGCTGCACTGCAAAAAGCACAAAGTATGGACGCCGGAGAAATCTCGCCAATGCTATCCAACGGGGCCATCGGCACCTTCGCCTATGTCGAACAGAAAAGCATTCCAGAAATTACATCGGAGGACGAAAACTTAATTCAAGCACGCAACTTCCTGCAACGCTACGCATCTTATGTCAGCTCCAATGCACTCGTCAGCGAGTTAATCGCCCTTGGTATCAGTGAAGATTCAGCAGCCGAAGTACTCGACGAGCAGTAAGCCAAACAGGCATTCTTTAAAAAAAGCTTCGTCCTACTGCGTGGGATGGAGCTTTTTTTGTGTTCCTCTCTCAGCCCTCCCAGAGAGCCACATCGAATATAGATACTAGACGCTGAGCGCATCAATTCGTGTGGGGATGAAGAACAATACAGAATACTAGCTAGAATCTAGATCAGCCTGCTTGAAAAATTCTCAACCCAACCCGCGCTGACTATCTGCAGTAAAGTCCAAGAAGGTCTTCACTACGCGATGCTCAATATCTTCATTAGCGCGCAACCACTCGACTGCCTGACTGCGATTCAGGCCGTCCTTGAAAAACGCTTTAAACACGCGGCGCGCTAAGGAAATATCCTCCTGACTGTAACCAGCACGCTCGAGTCCGACCTTATTAATGGTGCGCGCAACAGCAGGATTACCATCGCTGATCACATACGGTGGTACGTCTTGCACGACCTTCGAAGTTGCGCCAACCATCGCGCGTGTGCCGATTCGACAGAACTGATGAATTCCAACGCCCCAGCCAATATTGGCATGGTCATCAACGACCACGTGGCCACCCAATGCGGCGTGGCTACTCATCACCAGATGATCACCGACCACGCATTCGTGGGCAATATGACTGTAGGATAAAATGTTATTATGATTGCCGACCACTGTCAGTTGCTCGGTTGATGTGGCACAGTGCACTGTGGCAAACTCGCGAAAGACATTGTGCGCGCCAATCTGCAAGCGATGCACGCCACCCTGATATTTCAGATCATGAGTCTTGCCGCCGACATAGGCATACGGGTGCACCTCATTATTCTCGCCCATTGTGGTCTCACCATCGACTGTCGCATGATGCATGACCACGGTCCCTTTGCCTAATTTAACGTGCGCACCAATATACGCATAGGCCCCGACACTGACACCTTCGTCAAGTTCGGCACCCTGCTCTATAATTGCAGAAGGATGAACGTCTGTAGCCATTTGATTGAATTCCCTTAGTCCGAAACATCTGCCAGCATGAACATAAGCTCAGCACTGGAAACGACCTTACCACCAACGGTGCAAACTCCGGTCGCAGTCACGATCTTGTTACCCCGAATCTTGACTAGCTTCACACGGATCTCGACTGAATCGCCAGGCTCCACCGCTTGCCGGAACTTGACTTTGTCGAGACTCATAAAGAATGCGATTTTGTTTTCCTCAACAGGCAACTTGCGCAGCAGCAAGACACCGGCAGCCTGCGCCATTGCTTCGACTTGTAAAACACCAGGCATCACTGGACGGCCTGGGTAATGACCTTGGAAATACGGTTCGTTGATCGTGACATTCTTCAACGCCACCAATTCGTCATCGCTCACCACGTCAATCACGCGATCAATCATTATGAACGGATAGCGATGCGGCAACAGATCCATCACGCGACGAATATCCATCACGGTCTCGGGCGCATCCATTACTGTGGCGGCCTGCTTAGGCGCTGCAGCTTTCGTTGCTCCCTTGATCTTCTCCAGCATTTTCTGGCGAAGTACTTTAGAGAGTTCGGCATTCAGCGCATGGCCTGGTCGCACCGCAATGAAGTGTGCCTTAATCGGCATACCGACCAACACGATATCACCGACGATATCGAGAATCTTGTGACGAACGAATTCTTCCTTAAAGCGAAGCGGTTCCTTAGAGAGAATCTTGTCCCCCTTGATCACGATCGCACTGTCGAGACTACCCCCTTTGATCTTACCAAGCTTCAGTAGCTCTTCGATATCTTCATAAATAGTAAAGGTGCGAGCCGGCGCGACCTGTGCCACATATGACTCAGGATCAATATCGAGGCTCAAGTGCTGAGTGTGAATACCGCGATCATCAGTAGAAGTACACGTCACCCGGAAACCATCGTGTGGCAGCGCAATGATGGAGCTCGCTCCACGAGTTACCGAAATCGGCTCATCCAGTACGAAATACTCACGCTCCGCATCCTGCTCAACTGGTTCGGCTTGTTGGATCAAATTCACAAAATGCTTGGCAGAACCGTCCAGAATCGGCGGCTCACTGGCATCCATTTCGACCAGAACATTGTCCACTCCACAACCGCTCAATGCGCTCAATACGTGCTCCACGGTATTTACCTTCGCATGCCCATCAGCAATCGTAGTGCTACGCACTAGATCGGTCACGAATTCGACCAATGGTTTCAACTCTGGCTTCCCAAAAAGATCCATGCGCTGAAAGACGATACCGTGATTCACGGCTGCCGGTTTCAAAGTAAGGTTAACTTCTTCACCCGTGTGCAAGGATTTCCCACTAATCGAAACTTCTCTGAGAATGGTGCGTTGCTTCATATTGTTTATAAACATACGGCTCTGTGACTGAGAGGTGTTCAAGCGAGCCAAAGCGAATTAAACTAAGAGAAGCGACCAACATGTAAAGCATGCGTTTTAAGCTTAATTTCTGGCATTTTAATAAACAGAGCACTGAGACTCGTGGTAATCTGAGACAATTCGACCCGCAGAAGCCGATCCACCGAAAAATTACTTTGCCTCTATCGTAAGTGCCTATTTGCTCCGCATTTAATTTCACCACGAAAATGCTCGAAAATCTTACAGACAAATTGGGCTCAGCCCTCCGAAACCTTCGCGGCGTTGGCAAACTCAGCGAAGACAACATGGCTGAGGCACTCAAAGAAGTGCGTAAAGCACTACTCTCGGCTGATGTTCATTTTAAGGTAGCTCGCGAATTTGTCGCCAATGTTCAGGCGCAATGCGTTGGTCAGGAAGTACTCAAATCAGTCACCCCAGGCCAACAAGTCATCAAAATCATCCACGACGAGCTAGTAAAGCTCCTTGGTGAAGGGGCCACTGACCTCGAAGATAAGAAACCGCTGCGCATCATGATGGTCGGCCTGCACGGCTCAGGTAAAACCACCAGCAGTGGCAAGCTTGCCCGCTACCTAGCCAAAAAGCGCGCATACCGCCCCGCCCTCGTTGCCTGCGATGTGTATCGCCCCGCGGCAATCGATCAGCTAGAGATGCTGGCCAAGAACGAAGGCTGCACCTTCTACGGCGATCGCGAAGAGAAAGACGTCATCAAAATCGGCAAGCGCGGCCTCGAGGCTGCGAAATCAGCTGACGCTAACCTCATTATTTTTGATACCGCTGGTCGTCTCCAAATCGACACCGATCTAATCGAGGAGATCAAGCAACTAAAGGATGCCGTCCAGCCAGACGAAATTCTACTCGTTGCCGACTCGGCACTCGGTCAAGAAGCAGTCAATGTCGCCAAGCACTTCCACGAAGCAGTCGGCTGTACAGGTATTATTCTGACCAAGCTCGATGGCGATGCTCGCGGCGGCGCGGCACTCTCGATGAAGTCGATTACCGAGGTGCCGATTAAATTCATGGGACTGGGCGAAAAGCCAGACGAATTTGAAGTCTTCCATCCGGATCGTCTCGCCTCCCGTATCTTAGGCATGGGTGACGTCGTCTCGCTCGTGGAACGCGCGCAGGAGAATATCGACGAGAAAGAAGCCGAGCGACTTGCAGAGAAAATGCGTAAGGCCGACTTCAATCTCGAAGACTTCCTCTCGCAAATGCAGCAGGTCAAAAAAATGGGCTCACTCGGCTCCATCGTCGGCATGCTGCCCGGCACCAGCGGCATTCAAGTCGGCGACGAAGAAGAAAAGAAAATGGCCCGTACCGAAGCCATCATTCTTTCTATGACTTTAAAAGAGCGCCGCCAGCCACGTATCCTTCGTGGCAATCGCCTCAAGCGCATCGCCGATGGCTCTGGCGTGAAAGTGCGCGACGTCAACGCACTGCTCAAACAATTCGGGCAGATGCAAAAGATGATGAAAATGATGAACGGCGGCAAAGGCCGTAAGATGATGAAAGCCATGAAAGCACAAATGGGCGAAGGTGGTGGCATGCCCGGCCTGCCAGGAATGTAATCACACTCGATTTTTAGCACCCAGCCAAACACGCCATGCCAACAGACGCTCCTGCTCTCTCTCAAATCAACAATATCTCGAGGGTTCTGTTGTCTGAAGAGCAAATCAACACGCGACTCAATGAGCTAAGTGCTGAGATCAATGCAGCCTATGCGGGTCGTGAGATCATCGTGATCGCAATTATTAATGGTGCGGTGGTCTTTGTCGCCGATATCATCCGACAACTGAACATCCCGCTGCGACTTGATTGCATTCGTGCCTCAAGCTATCGTCAAAGTACATCGCCCGAGCAAGCGCCAGCAATCACCACTCGCATTCACCTCAACATTGAAGGTGCCAATGTACTACTGATAGACGACATTCTCGATACCGGCAACACGCTCGCTGCAGTCTCCAAAATGCTACAGGGCATGAATCCAGCCAGCCTCAAGACCTGTGTGCTACTCGATAAGAAGGCCCGCCGTGCAGTTGAATTTGAAGCCGACTTCGTGGGCTTTGAGATCCCCGACGAATTTGTCGTCGGCTATGGTCTCGACTTCGCCGAGCACTACCGCCAACTCCCTTTTATTGGTGTCCTAAAGCATGATCACCAACGCATTTAATCTTTAGTCACACACTTCGCCTATTACGTTTCAAGCCTCAGGCTTCAGCTCTCAACTTTTAGCTCTCTCACTGACACATGTCCACAACACACGACAACCGCCGTATCGCAGGCAACCGCCCACTCCTACAACCAGCGATTCTGATCGAAGAAATCCCGCTCACCTCAAAAGCGACATCCGTGATCGAAAACGGACGCACTGAGAGCGAGGCCATCCTCAATGGCTCAGACGATCGCTTGATCGTCATCGTCGGCCCTTGTTCGATTCACGATACCAAGGCAGCAATCGAATATGCCAAGCAGCTGCTGCCACTCGCGGACAAATATAAAGCCGACCTACAAGTGATCATGCGCGTGTACTTTGAAAAGCCACGCACCGTGGTCGGCTGGAAAGGACTCATCAATGATCCCAGCATCGACGGCAGCTTCGAAATCAACTCCGGCCTACGAATTGGCCGCAAACTACTGGTCGACATTTGCGAACTCGGGCTACCGACGGGTGCCGAATTCCTCGACACCATCATACCACAGTTCATTGCAGATGCTATCGCATGGTCCGCGATCGGCGCACGCACCACCGAGAGCCAAGTCCACCGCGAACTCGCCTCTGGCCTCTCCATGCCAGTCGGTTTCAAAAACGGCACCAGCGGCAACGTACAAATCGCAATTGATGCGGTGCGTTCTGCGGCTCAAC
>CAZIMR010000021.1:0-9517 GCA_964540215.1 uncultured Puniceicoccaceae bacterium | reverse complement strand
ACCAACGCGGCACTGGCGGCCAGGATCCAGCGCTGGCGGATGATATGAAAGAGATCGGCTAGTGAAATGAACTCAGAGGCGCTTTGATCGGCAAAGGCGGGCGCTGGGTTAGACTTTGAGGTGTGCATAATATCTAGGGAATCGCTGGCGGTGGTCGTTAAATCTGAGGGAAGTGATTGTACACGCTACCGCCCTTGGTCGTATTCGTGAATATAAAAACCAATTAAAGGTGAAGTTGATAATTTATAGAGCTGTCCATGTTAGAAACAACGGCAAGCTGGCTGAGGCCAAGACTCTGCTCACTGCGGATGTGCGCACCGCTGCACTGCCCGATACACATGTGACTAGGCTCAGAGGGATCGGCTAAAACAGCCGTCGCGGGACAAAGATCACGTCGTCGGGGCCAGCGAGAATCGACTCGCTTTGCTTGGACTTCGAGTTGAGCAACTTGCTGACGTTGACCACCAAGGAGTCGCCAGTTTGGCGCGCTCCAGGTAGCGACGCGCGCTTGAGTTGCACTTCGGTCTTTTGCGCGGCGCCGGTAAAGCCGCCCGCTTCAGCGATGGCGACCTGTATCGGTAAGCCATTGCGGCCCTCCGGAATGGCAATCGAGCCGGGTTCCTCAACCTCACCGAGCACTGTCACCACTTTGGGCGAGAAGGCTTCGATGCTGATGATGACGACCGGCGTGACTAAATAGCGTTGTTCGATTAAGGCCGCCTCGATCAGCTTCTGCGCTTTGGAGACGGTGATGCCGCCGATGCGGGTCTCGCCCAATAGTGGGATCGACACGGTGCCCTCGTCGGAAATGCGCTGTTCGCTACTCAGGTCGGGCTGGCCGTAGACCGAAATCGCCAATTTATCCACCGGCGACAGTAGGTAGACCGAGGATTCAGTGCTGTCCGCCCCGCCCGTTTGAGCAAAAAGAAAACTTCCTGGGAGTAACGTAACCCCCAGGAAGTAGAAATAAACAAAGTGTCGCATAGAAGCGCTCTAGACTGGATTAAAATACAAAGATGCTGCTGATGCCGCCGCGCAGTGCTGTATAGTTGGCCGACGCTGTAGTTGAGCTACTGTCGTCGTAGTTAATCGAACCACGCAGAGTCCATTGACCATCGAGCAATTTGTAGTTAACAATCAGGAAGGAGCCAAAGGTCTCGTCCTGACGCGACCCATTTGCTTGATTATAATCAATCTCGTTATAACTCATACCGAGCGAGGCATTGATGCGCTCGTCAAAAGTGTGGTTGAGTTGCAGCGCTGCACGTGCGGTTTCGGACGACTGATTGGCTAATGTAGTGCCATATTCGTTGCTCAACTCAGCAGCGAGCTCGGTCATGTCAGAGACTTGCCAATTGACCAGCAACGAGGCAAACAGACCGTCTTCGTCGCTGAAAGTTGCATTGTTATCAAAATCGCGCTGTTGAAAGCCAATTTCCAGTTCGTAACCCCAGATTTCAGAGACCTGATTTTCAACTCCAACGAAAAACGCGTGGTCGGTGCTGTCCGCCTTGGCAGATGTCACTTGATTACCCACTTCTGAGCTACGATTACGGTAACCGAACCCGACACTGAGTGCTTCGTCAATGTCGTAGTAGACTGCGATTGGGATCGTTGTGGTTTCCACATCGGCATAACCAGCAGTGTTGCTTTGTATATCGAGTTGTTCGACTGCAGCGCGCAATGTTATATCTTCGCTGATGTAGTAGCGACCCTGCAAGCCGAGATCGACTTGTTCTGTGTTGACCACACGTCCCGTACCTTTTTCATCGGAAATCGCACGAGTAAATTCATTGAAGCCGCCTTCAAATAACAGCGAGTAGTTTTCGCCGGCGAGTTCATCTGGAAAATTCACCTTCAGATTGGACTTGAAATTATCCGAGTCATTTTCACTTAAATCATCGTAGCGAATCATCTCTAGACCGACGTAGGCCTCAATCGAAGCGGCGCCCGCATCGCTCTTAAAGTTCGCTGTTGGCAACACAGACAAGATGTTGTCCGAATCTTCGGAACTATCCATCGTGACGTTGTCAGTACTGAGGACACTAGCGTCCAAACCAAAGGCAACAGCGCCGACATCGCCGATTTGATATTCGGCATAGCTGAAAGTAGTAAAACAGCTCAAAAGTGCTGCGATTGTGATGTGTTTATTTTGCATAATTTTATTTGTGTTTAAAACGATAGATACAATTTAAAAAAGAACTAAGCATTACCGATATAAATTTGTCAATAGTAACAATAATGCTATGTAACGCTTTTTGTTAGCTTAATTACTTCTATTTACATAGCATAAATTACTTGTATTTATTAAGTAAATCTACAGCACCAAAAGAAGGCGGTCTAGTTATATAAATACTCAAGTATAAGTAAATGTGGTGGTGATAGTGTATGCATTTTACAATTAATTGTTAAAAAATGAACGGCTGCGACGCGTATTCAGTGCTACATATGTTGATTCCATTAATTTTTTCGGGGTTATGCGATTCTACTAGCATTGCCCCTAGTAAAAAGCCAGTCGCTACGAATGCCTAAGCGCAACGGATAATTTTTTGACTTCATTTACTTTACCATCGATACGCTGCACTAAAGTGGTACTCTAAAAACTATGAGCTATTTAACTATTATAATATTGGGCGTCATTTGCGGCTTGATTGGCTCTTTTGCCATGAACCTCTTCATGCGTACTGTCAGTCACGCTTACAGTCAGCGAGTAGATATGGTCATTGCACTCGGTAGTTTTTTTACTGGTACGGTCGATCGCGCGGTAATACTCGGCACAGTCATCCACAGCTTAAGTGGTATTGTATTTGGGGTGCTGTATTTCCTCCTAATGAACGCGATGAACTCATTAAGCTTTCCGTCTGCGGTCTTCCTGGGCCTCGGATTCGGATTTTTTCACGGACTCATTATGAGCTACTGCCTGATGTTCATTGCCAGCGAGCGCCATCCTATCGAGGCCTATCGCAAAGCTACCCTTGAACAAGGGCTGCTCCACTTAGTCGGTCATATGATCTTTGGTGGCACCGCAGGCCTAATTGGTGGACTACTGACGCTTGCTTTTTAAGCACTGCTCATCCTTCTATTACTTAACTTATTGATCTGAAGCATCAAAAACGCCCTGTTTGCTAATAGCTGAATAATAATACATCACGTAAGTGATGGCCATATCACAGTAATCGGCCGTCCAACCACTAGTGCATATTGTTGTGAGTGGTTCCTTTTTTAGATTATTCTATCTCGTGCTTTTGGTGGAGCACTGCTTACCGTTCACCTCATGCCTTAGATGATCATTATTCAAGAGCAGATCGGACTCTAGCCTTGCCTCAGCGCGCCGAGTAAATTTCCTACCTATTTTAAACCCAGAAATAATTATGTCAGAAGCTACATCCGAAATCGGCCTAATCGGCCTCGCAGTCATGGGCCAAAATTTGGCTCTCAACGTCGCCGACCATGGCTTCAAAATTTCCGTCTACAACCGGACGACTTCCAAAATGGCTGAGTTTGTTGCGGCTAACCCGAATACACCGGGCGGTCTTGAAGGTTGTGAGACACTTACAGGTTTCGTTGCGTCACTTAAGCGCCCGCGCAAGGTCATCATTCTGGTGCAAGCTGGTTGGGCCACTGATAAGGTGATCGAAGGCCTCGCGGAACTTATGGAAGAGGGCGACATCATCATTGATGGTGGCAACGCCAAATGGGACGACACTATTCGGCGCGAGAAAGAGCTCACTGCCAAGGGTTTGCGATTTATCGGATCGGGTGTTTCTGGAGGTGAAGAAGGTGCACGTTTTGGTCCTTCACTCATGCCAGGGGGTTCTAAGGAAGCGTGGTCGCACCTCGAGCCAATTTGGAAGGCGATCGCTGCGAAGGTTGACCCTGACACAGGCAAACCAATTGAAGGCGCTGAAGCAGGCAAGCCAATCGAAGGTGGTTTCAGTTGCACCGCGTATATCGGTCCAGATGGCGCCGGTCATTATGTCAAGATGGTGCACAATGGTATTGAATATGGCGATATGCAGATGATCTGTGAAGCTTACGATCTGATGCAAAACGTGCTCGGTCTCAATCCAGCTGAGATGGGTGACATTTTTGGCGAGTGGAACAAAGGTGAACTTGATTCGTTCCTAATTGAGATTACTGCTGACATTCTCAAGCAAACGGACCCTGTGACTGGCAAGCCATTCGTCGACATCGTACTCGATACCGCTGGCCAAAAAGGCACTGGTAAGTGGACATCAGTCAACGCGCTCGACATGGGCACGCCAGCACCAACCGTTGCTGAAGCCGTGTTTGCACGTTGTATCTCAGCAGTGAAGGACGAACGCGTCGCTGCTTCCAAGATCCTTAGCGGCCCGGAGGCTCCAGTCTTCACTGGAGATAAGACCGAAATGGTCGAAGCAATCCGTGCAGCACTTTACGCGTCGAAAATCTGCTCTTATGCTCAAGGCTTTCAGTTAATGCGCGAAGCACAGAAGGAATACAACTGGGAGCTGAACTTTGGTGAGATATCACAGATCTTCCGTGGTGGTTGCATCATTCGTGCTGCTTTCTTGCAAAAGATCACTGAGGCTTTCGCACGCGACCCTGAGTTGGCTAATTTGCTGCTTGATCCCTACTTCACCGGTGCGATCAACAAAGCACAAGCCAGCTGGCGCAAGGTTGTGGCACTTGCCGCCCAGCACGGCGTTGCTATTCCAACTTTCAGCTCTGCGCTATCTTACTACGATGGTTATCGCACTGCACGCTTACCACAAAACCTACTGCAAGCACAGCGCGACTTCTTTGGTGCCCACACTTACGAGCGTATTGATGAGCCGCGTGGTAAATTCTACCACATTGATTGGCCGAAGGCAGACCGTCCACAGCTGGAAATGTAGACCACTCAGCAATTTGTAGTCAAAAGGCCTCTCGTCTGTGAGAGGCCTTTTTTGTTTGATGATTCCTTGAGAATCTTTCCAAGTTACAGCGAGAATTAAACAAGCTCAGAGGTAATTCGCCAGTGGCTCTCTTCGTTGAACTTACCTTAAACGTTCACGACTAGTATAAGTGATTACAGCTCGCTAGTGGACTCTTTTGCTTTGTAGGTACGTATACCTGGTTTTGCGAGTATCTCAATATACACTGCTGCCCAACTGTCTGCGAGCGCATGGTCAAGCGCTTGATTTATTTCTGCCACATGTAGCGGCAGCGATTTATCCGCCGTCTCACCCACTTTGCAATCGAAGTCCCAAAAATCCACCCCTTCTGGCAATTTCTTTTTACGTTCACGTTTCACATATTTTCGGAGCTCTGATTTAATTGCTTCGATCACACGCGCGGGCGAACTGTTGGATTCGTTTATCGGAAATGTCTTTTTCATGGCGTCAGTTTTAGGCTCTCTTGTGTCTTGTCCCTCTCATTGAGCAACAGTCTTCTCATTTATAAAATAACGATGTGCTTTGGGTTTAATCGGGCTTAGGAGATTGATTTACCCAGATAAGCAATTAGCCACATTTCTTTCCATAGGCGATAGCGACCTTCATATGATATTTGTCCAACCTCTGTTTGAAATTGGCGCGGATTTAAAAAGCCATTTTCCAAATTGAATCGTTCTAAAACGCGCTGTTGATCATTTAATTCCTCCAGTGGTGCATATTCGAAAGGAATTGGTTTCAGGGTACTATTAATTAAGCGTTTTCGGTGTAATTTGAACAAGCTTTTGAGTGAACCGATTAAGGGCTTACGTACAATATTCCAATTTTCTGGGTAATAACCACCAAAAGGTAAGAATAAATTATCCGTGACGAGGCGCTGCTCGTTCTCAGCGTTTGTACTTAGGGTATAGCAAGCAGTCGCCCCTCCCCTCTGTTTAGGAATAAACAAAATTTGTAGCCTTGTTAGTTTATCGTCACTTTCATAAATAGACGTACGCAGAAATGTCTTTTCAAATAGCTCTGCTTTCAGTGCGCTGAGACGGGTAAATTTAACATTTCGGAGCCATTGTCTAACTTCAATTAATAATGGATCTGCAGGCCATTCATTGCCGTCGGTATTGATTTTGAAACTAGGAAATAAAGGGATGTCACTGCGGCTTAGTGCTTTAATAGCCACCCAATAATAGCCTGTTTCAAGAATGAACCAGATCGCTAGTCCAGTGGTAATATGCACCCAATCCGGACGAAGTGAAATCTCAGAAACTTTGAGAAAATACGAAAATAATCCAGCAAACAGTATCCAACGTAGCCAGCGACCTAATACTGTGAGGGTTGGAACCCCCTTTCGCGGCCCTATCTGAGACAATAAAATTGTTAAAGCAGCAATCCCAAATAGGATAAATTGAAAGGTCGATTGTGTGGTACCAAACATGTCAATTTTTAATAAATAGATCCATTAATCGCATAATTATGCCAAATAATAGCACTTTTTTTCGTTGCGTTCAACAATTGGATTAAACGCAAACAAGCGAGGGAGACAATCGCTCACTCGCTCGGCAATATATTATATAAACAACAGTAGTTTATATGTTCAAAGTTTAGTTTAAACGCAAGGGCATGACCACACAGATAAAATTATCTAGTGTCTTAAAGAGGCCTGGACTGAGTTCGTCTTTAAATTCGAAAAATACTTCGTCCTTGGTCAATGCCTTCAGTGGTTCGATAAGAAACTGAGGATTGAATGCGACCTGAACTTCGGGGCCATCGTAGGCAATGGCCATCGACTCGTGCGATTCCCCGTATTCGGTACTTGATCCAGAAATTTCAAGCAAGTTTTTGCTGACTTTAAGCTTCACAGAGTTGCTTTTGTCGGATGTGACCAATGCTGCACGATGCACACATTCTAGCATGAGTTCACGTTCAATTTTGACGCGGTGCTCTGTTTCTTTTGGAATAACTTGTCGGTAATTTGGGTAGTTTCCTTCAACAATCTTTGAAACAAGATACAGATGGTCAACCAGCCCTGTATCACTGGAATCATCAATGCTGATTTCAAAAGCCGCCTGACGATCATTGAAAGCTATCTTAACCTTATCTCCCTTACCCATTAAGCGCTCAAGTTCAGCGACAGTCTTGGCAGGAAGTATGAGACTGCCTACGTTATCTTCGCTAATTTCAGTATCAAGGGCCGTTAATGCGAGACGTCGGCCATCTGTAGCAACTAGCGTGAGTTTTTCATCTGCAAAGTTGAAATATACCCCATTTAGAATATAACGGTTTTCGTCATTGGATTGACCATATGAAACACTTTTCAACATGCTTACAATTTCGGTCTGTGAGAGTTCGAAAACGTGTCTATTTTCAAAGGTTGGCAGCGGTGGAAATTCTTCCGTGCTAATGCCCATTATTTTGAAGTTGGAACCACCAGACGTGATTTTTGCTTGGTTATTTTCACTGGTTTCGATGAAAATTTCGTTTTGTGGTAATTCACGAATGATAGTTGCCAGTTTACGAACTGGCAGTGTGAGGCCACCTGGCTCAGACACATCTGCTTTAATCCGGCAGCGAATACCCAGATCTAAGTTAGTCGTCGTTAACGAAATATGCCCCTCCTCTGCTTCGATCAGCACATTGCTGAGGATAGGCATTGTGGCGCGTGCACCGACAACATTGAGAACCTGTTGAAGGCCGTTGCTAAAATGATCCTGGTTGATCTTAAACTTCATGGTGTTAAATTTTGGGATTTTAGAGTTACTGGCAATCCTTATATATTAGTCTCTTTTTTAATATATAAATCTCTTCTTCTTAATATATGTGTGGAAGAGACATAATAACTCAACAAGTAATTATTAAGTAAGCCTTTAGGATTATTTTAACTGTGAACAATACGGTGAAATAGTTAGCACAAAGGTGAATTAATAATTAGTTTTATTTTAGTTACACAGTCACTTCACACTAATTAACGAGTTATTCACTAGACGATGAATTGAACTCCTCTGAACTTTTTTTGCGACTGTAGAGGCCGAATAAGTATCGAACTGGGCCATAAATAATATAACTGAAGAAAAAGAATGCGAAAAAGAGTTCCTTAAAAACGAAAGCTATCCCTAAGCATAGAATAAACAGAATAAAGGTCTGCAAACGCGTGCTGGTCTGCCAATCGATTTCCTTAAAGCTTGGATAGGGGATGTTGCTGACCATCAAAAAAGCAACTGCAAGCATCAAGGGTGGCATTAACAGCTCAAAACCATGCATTTCATAGCCAAACTCTTCAAAACTAGTATAAACTAATACCAGCGAAGCGACCATAGCCGCTGCAGCTGGCACTGGTAAACCAATAAAGTCTTTGGTACCTTTTAAGCGTTCCGACGGCGTAAGCATCGGGTGGGTTAAAACATTAAAGCGTGCCAAACGCACAGCGGCACAGAGCAAATATATGAAACCGATTAGTTGGCTGACTGGCAGAACACCGTCATATTGCTCAGTTGGCTTCAGAATCAGAAAGATCATCATCATCGCTGGCGCGACGCCAAACGAAATAACATCTGCAATGGAATCGAACTCGATGCCAAACAATGATTCGCGACCACCCATGCGCGCAACTCTGCCGTCAAAGGCATCGCAGACGACACTGAAAAAGATGAACCAAACAGCCTGGGTAAAATGGTCATTGATAATTGTGGGATCAGTGGCGTAATTCGCCTCAATACAACGCATAATAGCCAAGAATCCAAAAAAGAGATTTCCAGCAGTTAAGCTATTAGGTAGTAAGTAGATATGACTCGCCTCACCAGAGTCGGCATATTGATGAGTGGGCGGTTTTTCAGAATCTTTCATGGCGGCGCGATGGTTTATTCGGATTCATCATCTTAATGGCGAATCGACTCTAAATACTTCCAAAAAGAATCGTGCTGCTCGACCATGAACTCTTCTGAAACAGGCATTTTAAAGCGAAAGATAAAGTCCGAAAGAGTATTTTTATGAAGAATGTAGTGAGCAAATAAACCATCTTTATCTTGTTCGAAATAAATGCGAAACTCGCCAGCACGCACGCGATAGTAGGTTTTACCATTTCGATTAAAGCTTCCAAGCTCATCATTTGGATGATCCAACTGTTCTTGTGTTAAACTACTGACGACCTCAACTAGGAGCATCTGTGAGCGAGTTTCGAGCTGATTGAGCTCGTGCATGCTTTGTTCGCTAAAATTTACCTGAAACATAATGAAGTACGGGCGGCTGATCGTTTATAAAAGTATTGCAGGCTAGAGTGCACCAGCCCTTTGTGCAATCGCAGAATACATTCCACCTAGTCGCTACGTAAAGTTGACCTGGTCGAGGTGTTTGCCCACTGTGCCCTTGAAATGGTAAAAGTACAAATCAACTATGAAGGCGAGCTACGCTGTCAACTTGTGCACGAATTGTCAGGTAAGACGTTCAAAACAGATGCTCCAACCGATAACAATGGAAAGGGAGAAAGTTTCTCACCGACCGATTTGTGTGCTTCAGCCTTAGGTTCCTGTATTGCGACAATTATTGGTATGCAAATGGAAGCGCTTGGTATCGATTTGAAAGGCATGCGAATTGAAGTGCAAAAAGAGATGACG
>CAZIMR010000020.1:0-9618 GCA_964540215.1 uncultured Puniceicoccaceae bacterium | reverse complement strand
TGCGGCGATACTCCGCGATGGCTTGGGCGAAGGTGGCGACTTCGGGCGCATCGACGGGTTGATCCAGGTAGCCCGCGACGAAGCGCAGGCGTTCTTCCTTGGTACAGTGTAGACGGCCTAGTTTATCGAGGGTGGCGCAGTCCTTCAGTGCGCGGCGTGATTGGTGAGCCGCCGATCTCGTAAAGTCGCCTTTCGGGCAGTCAATCCAGAACAGTTCAGTTTGATCGCCGTTGGCGCGGACGAGGATGTTGCGCCACTTGAGGTCTTGGTGATAGAAATTGTGTGCGTGGATTGCGCGGGTGGTGTGACTAAGTTGGTCGATGATGCTGTCGCGCCGACTGCAATAGAGCGGCAGGCTGCGATCTGGACACGCGCTGGCCATGAATTCGCGCAGCGTCTGTGTGCCTGGGACCGCTTCGGTAATGATGTAATCATCAACGATCTTACCGATGGCGTTTTTACGTTGGCCCCAAGCGATGACGCGAGGGGTGGGGATTCCAATCGATTTAAAGAAGAGTAGGTTGCGTGCTTCTATGCGGGCGGTGCCTCGCCGCCAGAGGCGCTGGAACGGCGACTTGCGGTAGCTGTAGACTTTGACAAATGTCTGTACCGTTGCGCCATTTTCGGTGCACGAGAGCTGTAATACCTGCGAGCGTTCACGCACTCTGCTTGCATCGACTCCAAACCCTTCGAGAAAGGCATAATCCTTTCGCAATGCGTCGGTTTGGACTGCTAGTTCGTCGATTTTTATAGGCATTTTAATAAAATGAACCTGAAAGTATCTGAGCACATAACAAGCCAAAAGGCCGGACTTACTGGGATGGGTTTGGAGGGAGTGTAATTGCTAAAGGTGTCACGTGGCATCGTCGTTTCCGACGGCAACGGGTCAAGAGAGTGCTCAAATTGGCCTGCGCAGATAGCACGGGTTTAGGATCTTCGAGAACTATTCTGTAGCTTTGACAATGACACGCTTCGTAGTCCGACTTGATTTCGGCGTTGCCTTTGAGGGGCATGCCTCCTTCTCATTAGCGCCGAATTCTAATTTTTGTTATGGTATTATTCTTTATTGAACTGATTGGGCGTTTGAGCGCGGCGGCACCAGTGTGGCTGATGCGTGGTATCTGCGTGCTGTTGGGGCGTGTGATCGGGCTGTGTGCTGGGGTGCGTCGCCACGTGACGCTGAATAATTTGCACCATGCGTTTCCTGAGCAGAGTGAACAACATCGCCGAAGGGTTTATTACGAGGCTTGCGCGCGGGTTGTCGAGATGGCGCTGTTTATGCCTGCTTCGGGTTATTTCTCGGAGTCGCGGCTCGATGCGGTGTTGGCGGCTGATGATGCATTACGTGCCAAGGTCGAACGCTATATTTCAGGTGATCAGCAGGGCAAGCCGTTGGTGATTATACTACCGCATATGACGATGTCGGAAGCGGCCTCGCTGCTGCCACGAGTATTTTCCGGGTTGCCTCAGATCACTGTGGTCTTTCGCCCGTTGAATCAGCCTAAATTAAATGCCTGGATTGAAGCGGCACGTTCGCGTTTTGGCCTTCGCCAGTTGTCGCGCAAGTCGGGCTATAATGATGCGATGGCGGCGCTGCGACGCGGCGAGGGGGTGGCTCTTTCATTTGATCAAGATTCGTCACGTCGTGGTGCGACGTCACTATTCATGGGGCGGTTGGCTTCGTTAACCGATTTGCCGGGGCTGATGGCGCAGCGCTTTGATGCGAATGTGCATGTACTTCTTTTAGAGCGGACGCAGTTTTGGCAGGCAAAGTTGAGTTTACATGAGTTGCCCAAATGTGGCAGTTCCACTGAAGTGGTGATCCGCGCGCATAATTTGCTGGAAGCTTATTTACGCCGCGATGCGCATACGGCTCCCGATTGGCTGTGGTTGCATCGCCGGTGGGGGCATCAGTTGAGTTCCCATAAACGCTTTAAGTTACCATCGAAGCGGATGGAGTTGGAGATGACCAACACGATCAATGGTAATGCCGAGACGCCACGCAAGACACGCCTATGGGTGCGGATGCCGAATTGGTTGGGGGATGTGGTGATGGTACTGCCACTGCTTCGGGCGATTCGTCAGGGGCGTCCAGATTTTGAGATTACCTTAATTGGTAAGGCTGCCTTTCAGCCGTTGTTTGATCGCTTGGGTGTCAGCGAGCGCTTTATCCCATTACCGCAGCAGGGGCGTGGCTATTTTAGGTACTTCTATCAACTGCGTCGGGATTATCCGAATACTTATCTGCTGTTTACCAATTCGACTCGAAGTGATTTGGAAGCTTTTCTGACGCGCTGTTCGCAACGTATGGGCATGGTTCGGCCGGGTAGGAAGCGGCAGTTGCTGACGGATCCCTATGAATTACCGACAGATGTGGATGAGACGACGACTCACCAGACTCAGGTTTGGGAGCTGATGTTGCAGCGCTATGGTTTGATTGAATCATTGGATTATAGTCCGTTGCCGCGTGAGGAATCTGTCCGTGCGCGCCCGCAGGTGGCGATGATTTGCGGCACCGAAAATGCGCCTGAGAAACGTTGGCCAATCAGTCATTGGCGGGCATTGGCTGAGCAGTTGCTCGCGACAGTGCCTGAGGTCGAAATTGTATTATTTGGCACGCCGGCGGACCGTGTGATTACGGATCAAGTGGCAGATGGTTTTCCGGAGAGCGCGATTCAAAACTTGGCAGGTAAGACCGACCTCGCTGGATTTTGCGACGGGCTAAAGGATTGTAACGTCGTGGTGTGTAATGACACGGGCGGCATGCACTTGGCGAACATGCTGGGCACACCAGTGGTGGTGGTCTTTGGCCCGACCAATCCCGTGCGCACGGGGCCGATCTTTGCGGCGCCGAAGCATATTTTACAGCCCGAAGGTTGCCCTGCCACGGGTGGTAAGCCGATCACGGGTGTCTCGGCTGAGCGCGTGCTTGCAGCAGTACGGCCGTATGTGGAGGGCGCTCAGTCATGAGTCCGGCGCCAGATTTCGGCGCGCCGATCGCGCTGCGGGTGCTGGAATCGACGGATCGATTGAATACCTTGGGCTCGGAGTTGCGGCTCGAAGTCTGTGAGGTGCTGCGCATTTTGCCGGACCGTCGTGAGGTCTACGCGGGCCAGATTCAGGCCAATCAACGGGCGGTCGTGGCAAAGCGTTTTCTTAAACATCCAAAGCAGGCGCGGGATTGGCGGCGCGAGTGGGATGGCTTGGTTAAATTGGATGTGCTGGGTATGTCGGCGCCGACGCCCTTGTGCGTGGCTGAGGAAGTGGATGCTTCGGCGGTCTGGGTAATTATGGATCGCATTGCAGAGGCCGTTTCGGTGCAAGATGCTTTTCTCGATGGCGACTCTGATGAGCGCACGGAGTTGGTGCAGCAGTTGGCGGAACTGGTGGATGCCGCGCATCGTGCGGGCGTTCGTCAACAGGATCAGCACGTGGATAATTGGGCGTGGGATGGCGCGCGCTTGTATTTACTGGATGCGGGCTCAATCGAATTTTCGAAGCATGCACTGAGTGAGCGAGCACGGTTACAGGATTTAGCTGGTATTTGTGTGACTTTGGCGCCCGAAGCCGAGCGTGCGTTTCGCGAGGCGATCCGCTCGAATTATTTGATCGACGACCAGGCGCTTAAGGGGCGACTGCTGGATGAACTCGATGGGGCGATCGTGGCGCTACAGACCGAGCGGGTGCGTCGCTATTTTAAGAAAACGCGTCGCACCTGCACTGAGTTTTTAGAGACTAAGACAGACGCGTATCATGCGCTGCATCTGCGCCAGGCAGACTCTGAGCTAATCGAGGCCTTTCTTTCCGATCCCGATGCATTAATGCAAGCAGGCGAGCGTTTGAAATCGGGCAATACCAGCACCGTGCAGGGATTTGAGTATGCTGGAAAGGCATATGTGCTGAAGCGTTATAATAAGAAGCCGTTGTTGAATCGTATACGGTATCTATTTTCGGATTCGCGTGCGTTGAAGAGCTGGTCCTCGTCCTGGGTGCTGGAGATGGCCTTTATTCCGACGGCCCGCGCGGTGGCAGTGTATGAAGATACGTGCGAGCGTTTGCCTGGGGTTCGGTATTTATTGATGGAGCAAATCGAGGGGCGAATTTTACCGGATTATGTCGAGTCCTGCGGCGCTGATCTAGCGAAGATCGGGGCGGTGGCCGAGGGGTTTGCCCAAATCTGGTCGGCATTGGGACGTCTGCGTGCGGCGCATGGTGATTTGAAGGCGACTAATTTGATCGTCGGGCCGGATGGGCAGGTGCATTTATTTGATTTGGATGCCTTTCGCTTTGGTTTAAAGGCCAGTGTATTTGAGTGTGGTCGGGCCAAGGATCTGCGGCGGTTTATGCAGAATTGGGCGGGACAACCGGAGTTAATCGAGCTGTTTGAGGCAAAGCTGCGGGAGGTCAGTGAGTAACATGAAGCAGACTATGCAGCGTATTTTAATCATTAAGCCCTCGTCGATGGGGGACATTATTCACGGGCTACTGATCGCAGAGGCGATTAAGACGCAACTGCCGAAGGTCTCGATTGATTGGGTGGTGCGAAGCGAGTTCGCAGGATTGGTGCAAGCGTCGGCGGTGATTGATCACACCTATATTTTTGAGCGCGCTGCGGGCGTGGGCGGGTTTGTGCGCCTGATTCGCGAAGTGCGCCGGGAGCGTTATGATGCGCTGCTGGATCTGCAGGGTTTGGCACGCACTGGGATTTTGACACTGGCCGCACATGCTAAACGTAAGCTGGGGCGTTCCGATGCGCGCGAGTGTGCTTGGATCGGTTACAACCAAAAGACGCCGGTGCTGCCTGCTGGGCAGCCGCCGCATGCGGTGAAGATATTGTCGGCATTTTTGCCAGTGCTTGGTTTAACAGAAGAGCTGCCACGCTCGCTGTCATTTAAGGCACCTGACACGCCAGTTGGCTTGCCAGAGCCAATTGACGGCGGTCAGCGGGTGGTGGTCTTTCCAGAGAGTCGCCGCGCGGAGAAAAATTGGATGGGCTATGAATCGCTGACGCGATGGTTGCTGCAGCAGCCGACTGTCGGGCAAGTGGTCTGGTGCGGGCATGTGCCTTTTGAGGCGGCAGAACCGATTGTGGACGAGCGTCTGATTAACCTGACTGGGCAGACCGAGATCGTGCAGTTGCCGGAATTGCTCAACGCCGCGGACTGTGTGGTGAGTAATGATAGTGGGCCGATGCACCTCGCTGCAGCCCTCGGGCGGCCGTTGGTGACCTTGTTCGGGCCGACCGCGCCAGCCCGCTTTGGCCCATATCCGCCCGTTGCGTCGCGACAACGTGTGATCCGCCGAGCCGATGGGGATATGAGTTCGATCACCTTGGCTGAGGTGGGCGAGGCCGTCATTTCTCTGTTGGATGCTTAGCCGCAGGCGAGTGGAATTTTCGGGGGTGAATTCTTTTTAGGATTATCGTTTTGACGAAACCTGTCAGTCAGCTACTGCTGCTTTCTTTCCACCGACTCAGTCATGATTGATATTAAGCTCCTCCGCGAGCAGCCCGATTTTGTCCGCGCTGCCATTGCCCATAAAAAATTCACCTGCGATATCGACGCAATCCTTGCGTTGGATACGACGCGCCGTGCGAAGATCACCGAAGCCGAGCAGGCGCGTTCGGCGCAGAAGGCGGCCAATCAAGCGATGGCTGCGCTGCCGAAGGGCACGCCCGAGTTTATTGCGAAGGTGCAAGAGATGAAGGCGATCGCGGGTAAGGCGAAGGAGTTGGAAGTCGCGGCCAAAGCGGCAGATGATGCCTTTCAACAAGCATTTTTATCGATTCCTAATCTAGCAGATCCGTCCACGCCGATCGGTAAGGGCGAGGACGAGAACGAAGTGGCTGCGACCTGGGGCGATGCCGACGCGGCGTTTCCACATGCCTTGCCGCACTTCGACATCCCTTGGTTTGAGTCGCGGGTCGATTTTGCGCGCGGCGTCAAAGTGACTGGTGCCGGTTTCCCTTTTTATGTGGGTGAGATGTCACGCATGGTGCGGGCGTTGGTGAATTTTTTCTTAGAGGAAGCGCGTCTATCTGGCTACGAAGAGGTATTGCCGCCGATCGTGGTGAATGAGGCGAGTGCCACTGCGACCGGTCAATTACCGGACAAAGAAGGGCAGATGTACGTCGACCCCAAGGAGGGGCTCTATCTGATTCCGACTGCGGAGGTGCCAGTGACCAACTTTTATCGCGACGAGATCCTCGATGCGGATCAACTGCCAGTGCGTCGTTGCGCGTATTCGCCGTGCTTTCGTCGTGAAGCGGGCAGCTGGGGCGCGCATGTGCGTGGCCTGAATCGCTTGCACCAGTTCGATAAGGTCGAGCTGGTTAAGTGGACCGATGCCGAAAGCAGCATGGAAGAGCTCGAAAAACTGCGTGGCGACGTCGAGCAACTCTTACAGAAACTTGAGCTGCCCTATCGTGTGCTGCGCATGTGCACCGGCGATATTGGTTTCCCACATGCCAAGCAATACGACCTCGAAGTGTTTGCCGCCGGGCAGCAGCGTTGGTTGGAAGTGTCGAGCTGTAGTAACTTTACCGATTTTCAGGCGCGGCGCGCTGCGATTCGCTATCGCGGGCCAGATGGTAAGCCCGTGACGGCTCACACCTTGAATGGTTCTGCGCTCGCGGTGCCGCGTGTGCTCGCTGCGATCCTTGAAAATAACCTGCAAGCCGATGGCCGCGTGAAGGTGCCAAGTTGCCTGCAGCACTGGATGCAGCAGGAATTTATTGGCGTCGCAAAGTAGTCACTGGGCTGCGGTTCATCCTGGCGCTGTGAAGGCTTGCCTCGTTTGGGATCAATCGTAACTATACTAATCATGGAAATGCTAAAAGAGGCTCTGCTCTCACGTAACATCATCGCTTGGGTCATTATGCTCGTGTTGTTTGTGCTGTGTTTGAAGCTACTTAAGAGCGCGGGCAAAGGCCTCGTGATCTTCATCGGGATTCTGATTCTCAGTTTTATACTAGCGAAGTTTTTTCCCGATGCGGTTGCGCCACTGGTTGATTTAGTGAAAGGCTTTTGGCTAGGCGACAAACAGCCTGCAGGAGGCTGATAGAAGTTTGGCATTGCAGCGCAGGGCTTGGCCTATTTGCTTCCTTGCCTCATGGCACAACAGGCAAAAACCGCAATTACTCCGACCCGCGACGAAGACTATCCGGAATGGTATCAACAGGTCATTAAGGCCGCCGATCTCGCTGAGAACTCGCCGGTGCGCGGTTGTATGGTGATCAAGCCGTGGGGCTACGCGATTTGGGAAAATATTCAGGCCGATCTGGATCGTCGCTTTAAAGAGACTGGGCACAAGAACGCGTACTTCCCGCTCTTCATCCCTGTGAGCTATCTGCAGAAGGAGGCTGAGCACGTCGATGGCTTTGCTAAAGAATGCGCGGTCGTGACACACTCGCGCCTCGAAGCCGATGCGGATGGCAAACTTCAGCCCGCGGGCAAGCTCGAAGAGCCGCTGATCGTGCGGCCGACCTCCGAGACCATCATCGGCGAACTGTTTGCTAAATGGATAAAATCCTACCGTGATCTGCCGCTGTTAATTAATCAGTGGGCCAACGTCGTGCGTTGGGAGATGCGCACCCGTCTCTTTTTACGCACTGCTGAGTTCCTCTGGCAGGAAGGGCACACCGCGCATGCGACCGCCGAAGAGGCGCTCGGCGAAACACGCCAAATGCTCGATGTGTATGCGGACTTTGCAGAAAATTTTATGGCGATGCCGGTGATTACTGGTGAGAAGACTGCTGCAGAACGTTTCCCTGGCGCCGATGCGACCTACGCAATCGAAGCGATGATGCAGGACCGCAAGGCACTGCAAGCTGGCACCTCGCACTTCCTCGGGCAGAATTTTGCCAAGTCCAGTGGCATCAAATATTTGAGCGCCGAGGGCAAAGAGGAATTTGCATGGACGACTTCATGGGGTGTTTCGACCCGTCTGGTGGGTGGCTTGATCATGACGCACTCCGATGACGATGGCCTGGTGCTGCCGCCGCGCATTGCGCCCGCGCATGTTGTTATCATTCCATTCACTCCGAAGGAAGAGACGCGTGAGGAAGTGCTCGATTACTGCCTAGACTTGAAGCAAGCGCTCGAAGGCCAGACTTACATGGGTGCGCCCGTGAAGGTTGAGTTCGACGATCGCGATATGCGTGGTGGTGAAAAGGCTTGGAACTGGATCAAGAAGGGCATCCCCGTTCGCGTTGAAGTCGGGCCACGAGATATCGAGGCTGGCAATGTGATGGTCGGTCGTCGCGACCGTGCACCCAAGGATAAGCAAGCGCTTGGAAAAGATAAATTTGTCGGCAACATCGCGAGCCTGCTGGATGAGATGCAAGACGGGATGCTGGCCAAGGCCAAGAAGTTCCGCAAAGAGCACACGCGCGACATCACTACAGAGGCGGAGTTCGTTGAATTCTTCACGCCGAAGAATCAAAAAGAGCCAGAGATTCACGGTGGCTTTGCTTCGATGGGCTTTTGCTGCGAACCTGAACTCGAAGAAAAAATCGCCAAGCAATACAAAGTCACCGTGCGTTGCATTCCGAATGCGTCGCTGAAGGAAGAAGTGGCCTGCGTATTCACCGGCAAGCCCGGTAAACGTGTGATTTTCGCTAAGTCGTATTAGTAGCAAAGGAGCGTGGGCGACCCGCCCACCTTTTGCATTGTGTCGTGGGCGGTTTGCCCACGCTGTTTACTGGCAGGACTGTCGCTTTGGCGCTACCAAAGTTGCGGGCTGATTGCCTCGACGAGTACTTCTTGCGCATGGTAATCGACTTCGGGCAGGAACCTTAAGCCCGTGAGTGTCTCGATTTGGGCAATTGAGGTGATGTAATTATGCAGTCTCGTATCAGTGGCGTATTGAGGCAGCAGAAAGGCGATCGCGCGCAGGCCGCCGGTTGCTGTTAGGTCAAAAACAATCGCGAAAAACCCATCGGGAATTGGCAAGCCAGAATCGAGCTTGGAGCTCTGCGTGCGCATCACCGGGCCGAGGTAAATCCATGTTTCGCCAAAACGTTGTGGATAGGTGACCGTGATTTCGTACATGAGGCGCTGCCATAAGCCTGAACTGAATGCTGCTGACATCGGCGCAAGATTCGTCACTAAGCCGGCTTCGTTTGCACCGACTGCACCAAATTCGGCTGCCAGCGCTTGCGCGGGTGCGATTGTCTGAGGCTGCCAGTATCCTAAGCTCAGGTCGCGAGCGCGCAGTTGCTTAATGCGCGGGTCTTCAAAAAAATCGTCGGGAATCGGTGCGTCTTGGCGATCACGGCCACTGAGCTTAAATGCGGTGCAGGTCGTTTGCCGGTCTTTTTCGTTAAACAGGTTGATGTAGCTTTTATTGCGCAGCACGCGGACGGGCGAGTCTGATCTAGGCAGGCCGGCAATCAGCGGCGTTTCCTCGTACCCGAGTTCGCCGCCGTCGACTACGAGCCCCTCACTTCCGGGGATGGTATCGTAGGCCTTGTTCAGTAGGCTGGTGATTGGGCGCGGCAGCCATTCTGGGGAGCGCAGGGCATGGATTGCTTGAATCGCAGCACGCTCTATCTGTGCGCGTAAGGCGAAAGAGCCAAAATAGTAGCTCGCAATGAGAGCGACCACTCCAAGCACTAGC
>CAZIMR010000019.1:0-9966 GCA_964540215.1 uncultured Puniceicoccaceae bacterium | reverse complement strand
CAATAAGCACAAAAAAGCCCGCACATGCGGGCTTTTGAAAAAACAGAATGATGGGACTCACTCTCCAAACTCAGTCGTCAACGTGCGCTGTAGACCTTCCTTAAAATCAGTCGGCCTCACGAACCCAGAAGCATCGAGCTTGTCGCCGTTGATCTCAGTCGATGAACAGAATTTCTTAACGCGGATCGAGCTAATCGGCAATTTCTTGCCCGTCACTTTAGCCAATAGATCAAAGCAGTGTCCTCCGAGAATTCCAATCGGATACGGAATACGCAGCTTCGGAGCCGACTTGCCCTTGTGGCGAAAGATCTCAGACACCAAGGTATTCATATCGAAGTCCGGCTTATCCACATAGTTGAAGATCTCCATCCCAGAAAACCCTGCCTCCAACTTATATTTGATGAAAGCCACGATGTTACCGACATAGGCCATCGACTTTCGATTGCGACCATTGCCGATCATCAAGAATTTTCCCGTATAAATCTGTTTCAACAGGTTGTAAACATTGCCACGATTCTCTTCTCCGAAAATCACGGTCGGACGAATCACCAAGGCATTGCGGCCTTCGCCTTTGGCAATCCATTCCTGCAACACCTGCTCCGCCTGCCACTTGCTAATACCGTAATGATTAAACGGTGCCTCCGGTGACGTCTCGGTTGGCGGCGTCGGTTGATTCATCCCGTAGATCGCGACCGATGACGTGAACACGATATTTTTCACGCCCTGTGTATCCATCGTGTTCAGCACGTTGCGCATTCCTTCAACATTCACATCGTAATAGAGTGAAGTCGGTGACACATCATCACGATGCTCCGCGGCCAGCAAAATGACTGCATCTTGTCCGGCCAACTGGGCCATGAAAGATTCTGGCTCACGAACATCTGCTATCTGAGAAATCAAGCCATGCTCACCGCTCTCGGCTTTATCAAGATTGAGGACAGTATTGCCATCCTTTAGCAGCGAAATGAGACGTGTGCCGACAAAGCCAGAACCACCGATAGTACAAATATTCATAGAGAGAAGAAAGTAAGTAAAAAGTGTGAAAGTAGGAAGGTCCGAATATCTACTTGAAGCAGAGTGAATGACAACAGAAAGCCACCTATAGGGAATCGAAAAGTTCGCGGTATTGCTGTTTGATCGCTTCGTAGGAATATTTTCCGACTGCTTCGTTTCGGGAGTTTACGGCCATTTGTTCTCGGCGCGCCGGGTCATGCTTGAGGACTAAGATTTGCTCCGTGAGTAACTTGGGTGATTCAGGCGGAACCGTCACACCCAGTTCAGCTTCACGGATCACATCAGCCACTTCAGAATCGTCATCGACGATAGCAAGGATAGGCTTACCAGCAGCCATTAGATTGTAGAGACGAGACGGCACACTGATGCCCGCCATCCCCTTCTTGAAAGCTACCACTGAAACATCCGATGCGTTCAACGAGGTGCTTAACTCCGAACGATCCACAAAGGTGCGGAATATCACATTTTTCAACCCGACTTCGGCTGTCCGTGCAACGGCTTCCGCCTTACCACTCCCCTCGCCGATGAACAGAAAATGAATCTCGGTATCACCTTTCAGTAGATTTGCAGCTTCTATCAAACTAAGTAGATCATGCGTGCGCCCATGATTGCCTGAATAATGCACGATAAACTTATCCGCCAGATTCAATTCCTGAAGCAATGCGTTCTCCTCCTTCAGCGCGGGCTCAATCACGTCCACATCACCCCAGTTCGGGATGACCGACACATTCGCTTTACCTTGAGACTTCTCCTGCACTAAACGCGCCATATCGCGCCCCAAAGCAACGACAGCATGTGAAGAGGCATACAATTTACCATTCACCCAAGACATCATTCGATACAAAGGATGCGATGGCTGCATCAAACCCAGCGGCACAAAGACATCTGGATACACATCGTGCACCAAAAGCACAAACTTGGCTCCCTTTAGCCAGCAGGCAATCCGAACAAAGAAAGGCAACAAGGGTGGATTCGTAACCACCAACACTTTGTCGTCTCGCTTAATATCAATAAGCGCCCGCCACCCGATCGACAAACTTGTCGTGGCAAAATTCAACAGACGCCCCCATCTCTGTTTGGGATCACAAGTTGTCGACCGGCAACGTCGGATTGCAACACCGTTGCGCGCCTCACTCCAGGGGGCCTTAATCCCACGTTGATTGTAACTTGGTTGAGCACAAAGCACTGCAACCGATGTGTCCGAGTCAACCACCCCCTCCGCAATCCCAGTTAAGAAGAAACCCGTAGCGTTTTGCTCTGGATAATAAAGCTCTGAAATCACGATACATCTAACCATAAATCAATTTAGCAATATGCCTCTCCACATTAAAAATCCTCATGAACCAATACCAAAACCAGAACGGGCATGCATACAATATTAGTCTCACAACTCTTTTAACTTAAATCCACCATATCGACGAAAGGCCTGGCTCTCGACCCTATAGGACAAATGACTAATACTTCCAGTCAGCCAGCCATCTCCAGAAACACTAACCCGATACGTGGTGCTCTTTTCAGTCAAAGGCGTCAGCGTCCAAGTCAGCTCAGTTGCAGGATTTGAGCCATAGTGTTTAAGTCGACGACTTAAAACATCGACCGCCTTGAAGTGATAACGAGAATCTGTCTCAGTAGCCGCAAGTGTGCCGCAGTCCAAAATCACACGTTCACGAATATAGCCCCCGCCATAGCCCTCTTTGATCGCACATAATGTAACTGCTAGACAGGAGTAATTTGCTCCTGACGCCTCAGCCCCTCCAGTAAACTCGATCTCAAATAAATCGAGTGATTCCGACAAATCCGGTGATTGCTTTGCCCCCGAAAACTCTTCCGCCCGCCCACCATGGCCACTCTCAACTCCTTCGACACGCTCACTCATATAATTCACAATACGAGAGGATTCCGACAACTGTGGCACTGCGAGCACCAGACCTTCAGAAACAAGCATACGATTAGTGTAATTGTAAGTCGATCTCGCCTCTAATTTGTCGTTCACAATAGTTTGAAGTATCGCAACATTACCCACCGCGCCTGAATTTCTGTAACGAACCGTCAAGTTTTCATCGGCAACCGCTTTCAGTTTAGCAGGAACAGAGAAGTGAGTAATACTTCCAGATTCAGAAATCCAACGTGCCCGTGACACTGTAATGGTTCGGAAGTCCTGATCCCCCATACAGTAAAATACGACACCCGCCGAAGCTCCATCCTTAAGAAAAACGCACCCTTCACTAAATAAACCGCTATGATACTCCAGACGCACCGCATGCTTTTTCCAATGCTCAATATTACAATTTATTAAGCGGGCATTTCCATAGTGAAATCCCACCGCAGCATCCAACTCCGGGTCATTCCCGTCATTCCCAAACCAGCCCCATAAATGATCCGGGTGACTATCGTAATCCGTCCCATTACAACTATTGATTTCAACATACTCTAAGACCCGAAATGCTGCTTTATTTGCACTTGGAACAGTCCAAACATAACAATTTTTTACATTCACTCCAACTCCCCCCTCAAGCACCAGCGCATGGCCACCATTTCCATCTATTTTCAACCCATCATAGCTACAAATAAAATGATTTAGATGTCGAATCGCATTCAACGGAAAATTGTCAATACGAAGACTTTTAAACGAGGACTCATACAATATCTGCTTTGACATTGTTATATTACGCTCATTACCCAATCGAATACCGCACCCTTGCCCTGAATTCCCCGAAGGCCCTTCGAGAAAAAGTTGTTCTATTTGTAACCTGCCAATGATCGGCCAGTTACTGCCAAAGATACTACAACTCGGATTTTGTGTAAAAATTCGCGACGAATCACCTGCACCTAACACCCTAAAACCGCCCGCCCGAACATTCAGTGCATATTCGTAAACTACTTCTTGCAGACCGCTATTCGCGTAATTTGCAGTATCCACACGGTAATCTCCTGGGGGTAAATAAACGGTGCCTCCTGAGCCAGCATCGATTGCTGCCTGAATTGCAGCAGTATCGTCTGCAATGCCATCGCCAACTGCACCAAAGTCCATGACTGACTTCCAACCGAGCTTAGTTAAATCGTCACCCTTAGGCTCAAAGCCTGAAGCCACTTCCGCTCTACTCATGTATCCAGCATCGTTATCAAGCGCGCTGATTCCATCCCCTGGCTGTATCGCTGCCTCAGCCAAGGCTCCTTGCCCAGCAGTGGCTCCCTGACGAGACAATAAGAGCGTGCCGTCCTCATCGGGCAGCACAATCTTCCGATTGCTCGTTAAGTCTGCCGACGACAAAGATACATTCAGCCCATCATTGCCGATGCTATCGAACAATAAAGATGAAGGCCCCATCGTCAGTCCCTGCGTCGATACACTCGTGGCTTGGCTTATCCCAAGAAACGCCCCACCGCTAAAGGTTGCTGACTTCACAAAATTCCATGACGCATCAATTACTTCATCCGTATCACTTTTAGTGCCATTCAGCACTTCCCCTGCAACCATTGCATATCCGGCCGACGCGATTCTCATATCTGGCTCCAGTAACTCCGTTCCATTCTCGCCATCACTAAACCACACACGCAGGTGCATATCACTATGGCTGAATACGCTAGACGGGATCGGATTCATATTCAGAAGCGTCGCATCCCCAAGGAGCACAGAATACAATCCCTGAGAAACTGGGATCATCACCGAACTGACCGGTTCTCCTCCAGCAACACTGGTGCCATCGTTACACCAATAGGTTTCAACGCCTAAGCTTACTGCTGGCGCGGATAACTCCACATTGGTTTCTCCTTCTGTATAGTCACGCCCTCCATTAGTCACCACGACACGCGAAACCGCCCCATCCAGCACTTCCGCCGTAAGAATCGCACCACTTCCGCTGCCACTGACAACTACAACTGGAGGACTATCGTAACCCGCACCTCCATCGACAACACTCGTGCCCGTAATGACGCCCCCCGATACAATGGCCAAAACTTCGGCAGACTTGGCCAGGCTTTTTTCACCGCTAAGCAGCACAAATTTAAATTGACCACTGCCGTCAAAATTCACGTCAGAGACCGCGATACGCCCCTGATAATTCATCAACTGGGGGACTTGCCCCCACGTAGTCACACAATGGAGCGCAGCGACAAGCACCCAAACTCTCTGAATAATTACTTTCATTGTTATAAATCTGCTTCTCTATCTCACCTGAAGACAAAAATCATCAAACAAGTCATTGGAATAGTCAAACACCACACTAACTAACGTTCTTTAATTAAAAACAAAAAAACCTTACAAGAGTAAGGCCCATCAAAGAGTCAGGTTACGTGAAATTTCCGATTCATTTGCTGAAAGCATTCAGCCAATAATACTACTCGATCTCCACGCGATAAAAACGCGAGGCAGCTGGCCCAGCGGAATCATCCACTACTGTTCGTTCCACTCCCTTATCACTACTCGTCAAATTTCGAAGCTCCACCCACTCACCAATCAAAAGAGACTCCTGAAACTGAACCGTATAGGTTTTATCAGGAACCACTGGGTAAAAAGTCAAGTCCGCCGAGCCAGAGCCCACAGACACCCTTAGTCTAAAAAATGAGAGGGGGTCGGTAGGGTCCAGTCCTGCGATAAATTCAAAGCGATTTGTTTGCCCATCGCCATCCGGATCCCCTAGCGGCAGTGCCGATGAATTATTCAACCCAAAATAGTCCGACTGCCAACGATCGCTGATGCCATCTCCAGCATACAACCCATAATTATCAGGTATAACATCTAGAACTGTAATCGGATGCAACGCATGATGCCCATGCCATACCGCCTCAAAAGTGGCGCTCATATCTGAAGCAACGGTGCTTGTTGTCACCACAGCAAACAAACTCACATTCAGTATCGGACCGCTAACCACTCTCCACTGCACATGATCTGGCTGAAGATCCATGACACTCCCATCGTCCAGAAGCGCGCGACCTGCCAACTGAAGCGTCGATTCCTCTGCAGCTTCATTCGAAGTGGATGCAAACGACAGCTCAGTAACCTCATACACTTGCCCCATGCACCCCGTCTTCGCATGAGTCCGATCACTTAAAGAACTGACCACGCCAGCGGGACTACAACACACTGCTGAATAATTCGAATAGACCGAACTGCTGCCCGAGGAACCAGCTTCCCCAAGCGAAGTCATTTTTTGTGAATAAACCGCCCCCGAAAGACCATTCACACATGTCAACAGTGAGGTTAAGTAACAGAGCTGACTAAACACCTTGAACTTCATTGATGCGGCAGTGGCAAAACAGAGTAAACGAGTGACTAATCTTGGATCGTCACGAGAAAAAAGCAAACATCAGGTAGTTTTCCCGAACTGTTGAAGCTGCTCACTGATATAATGTTTTCGATCAAAATCATCACGCCGAGCCAAGGCCGCCTGCTTCATCGCCTCAAGCGTTTCAGGGGAGGCGATCAGCGATTCGACCACCCTCGAAAGTGCATCCGCGCACGTATCCTGTAAAACCAACCCATCAACTTCATCCCGGACAACATCCCGACACCCTCGCGAATTTGATGTCACAACTGGGACTCCCATGCAGAGCGCTTCCATCAGACAGACTGGCATTCCCTCGCGCTCACTAGGGAAAACGCAGAGATCCGAGATCGCCAGCCACTCTGCGACGTTTTCCTGCCAACCTGGCATCAGCACCGAAGGATCATTTTTTAGCTCAACAATTTCTACTTCACTCAAACCTGAAGGATGCAGCGAATCGAACGCACCTAGGATCAACAAGCGAACCGGAACAGCCCGAGCCCTCAAATCCTGATAAGCCTTCACGACTTGATCGAAGCCCTTAAAGGCAGCTAATCGCCCTATGTAAATCAGCACAGTCTCATTTGCTTGAATCCCGAGTTCAGCCCGCCGCTCACTTCTCCACTCAGCACCGTAGTGCTCACGATTGAATCGATCAAGACGACAACCAAAGCCAGGAGCTTCTTGCAACCGGGCTTTACTGGAGTTCCAGCCTCGAATCACTTCAAAATCATCGTAAGTCAGCACCCACATCTCATCGAGACGCGCCACCGCCAGACGCTCACCACACCATGCCGCCAAGCGCGACTTGCCCCTCGCCAGGGTGCAAGCTAGACCTTGAATGATGCATGAACTAAACGGCCAGTCCTTCGACTTCGCCAAGGCACACACGAGTGCTGCGGCACTAAAATGAGCCTGAATCCAATCTGGCTGCACTTTGGCCACTAGCCGACGTAATTCACGGGCAGCCTTAACTGCAGCTACCGGATTTGCCCCTCGTGGCATCAAAATCGGATGTAGGAAGATCCCCGAACTCGGATCTAAAGATTCTTCGACTGCCCGACCATCCAGCAACTTCAACTGAGTGGCGACGTGCACCTCATGCCCCGCGCTTACAGCAGCTTCCGCGAAATCTGATAAAAACGCCTCATAACTACTCAGCGTCGGCACCACCAACAACAGTCTCACTTAGCAACGCTCCCCAATTCACTCTGCATAATTTTAACTAAACGCTGCCCGACTGCATCCCAGCTGAAATGTTCCTCCACGACTCGTAGCGTATTGACGGAGAGTTGCTCATAATGGGCGGCGTCTGAGAGCACCGAAATCACACTCTCCGCAATCGCACCAGCAGTAACATCCTTTGCGATCGCACCTGTGACTCCATTCAGCACTTGCTCCGACAATGCTCCAACATCCGTGCACACCACAGGCAGACCTGCCCCCATCGCTGCGGCAATGACCCCCGACTGGCTGGCACGCTTATACGGCAATACGACTAGATGGGATGCTTCTAGAATCCCTTCGATCTCAGAGTCTTCTACAAAGCGATTATCCAATACAATATCGTCGCGAGTATCGATAAAGCTTTGAAAGCTAGAGCAATCACCTTCTCCAATCACTCTCAAACGTGCCTGCGGAATCGCCTTCTTGATCTCCAGCCACGCATCTAGTAACAAATCCAAGCCCTTGTAGGGAATGATGCGTCCAAAAAACAAAACTTCATATGAAGACTCGTCTGCAATACGTCGTGCCCTGGGCTGAGCAAATTCATAGACCGCATGGGGGATCGTATAGATCCGATCAAGGCCGATGCCATACTGCTGACTCGCTGCCTCTTTAATATGATCCGTTAACGTAATGACGTAATCACAGTGCCGAAGCTCTCGACCCACTAACTTCCCTGTAATCATTTCCTTGGGCAGATGCGACACGGCCACCGTCTCGTGTAATATTGTGCAGAATTTGGCACCAGTCCCCTTCAGCGCGTCACACATCAACGCACTCAGATGATTCGCCATCACCGAACATACCACGTCGATTTCGTTCTCTACGATGAACTGGCGAAAAGCTTTCCGCATCTTCGGGATACGCAGCAAACTGATCAATGCCGAGGTATATCCGCTATGCGTATCCATCTCAAAACGTTTATATGGCAACTGGCTCGTTTCCGCATAGCGATCACTCTGCCTTGACAGCGCGATGAACACCTCAACACCACCAGTCTGAGCACAGGCCTTAGCGAAGCACTCTTGAAGAATTGGACTACACCCACGCCGCCCAAAGTTAAGAAAACATACTTTCATTATTTTGCTCTAAATTAAAATGATCGCCGAATGGTATCAGGTCGCCGCATCGGATGCTGATTCTGGTCGGACAACATGCCGCCACGCTTCATATCTGTGAGTAATCGGAATATGATCAACATCCCCCATAGCATATGACTCACAATAATGCCATAGGCGAAAAAGAAGACCTGCAAGAACGTGAACCATAGAACCTTATCCCGCCAATGGAGATCGCGAAAGCGCGCATAAATAAACAAGTAGAACAATACGATACCAAAGATTCCTGTGCCTATAAACAATGCAACCGTCAGGTTTGCCACCTGCCCAAAGGAAAAGCTCGTCATCATTCCCATATATCGACGAGCCACCCAATACTCGAAATTTCCGTAGCCTTCACCGATAAAGAACCCCTTTATCCCTTCTTCTTGAACATATTCCATTGCGACCCGAAAGGGAGCCGTTCGTGCAGAATCCCAATTGCCGTCCTCTTTACTAACGCCATGGAATGAATCGAGAATCGGCGCAATACGCCCATAAGTTGCACGATAAGTGCCAGGATGGAAATACGCAAGGGTCAAAAATACCACGCCTAGCATCGCCACCCCGGCTTTAAGCTTGCCACTCACTCGGCCATAAAGAACCTGCACGCCAATTGTTGCCAAAAACAGCAGATACCCTGTCATGGAGAATGAAAGCAATAGTAATAGCGCCGCCATCGCGATCATGATTAAACGGAACCACTTCCGCCCTGCCTTCAAATAATCAAAGTTAAACATGACCAACAATAAAAACGCGCAATAAATAGCGTGGTGAGCTGGCTCAGTAAATGCACCCTGTGTCCGAAGTAATCCTGCCTTCAAAACGAAGGGGTTACCCACGTAAAAGGATCCGAAAAGGTCGTGCATACCGCCGGAGCCTCCATAAAAAACAAGATAGTTTAGTATACAGAACCCAAAATCGAGAACCAGACCAAGATGAATCGCTAGTAGCAGGTGCTTTGGCTTTAAACTAACTGGCCTAATGAATACGATCATGGAAACCAAAATCAAGGCCCCCATCGGCTTGATCACCATTCCCGCAGGCCAACGCGGCATCGTGATTAGTAGGAAATATGTGAGCATGCCCAAATACAACCCAAACGAAAGCTTGTCCCACTTCACGCATAACAAAGCAAAAGGCGCACATGCATACGCAAACAGCATAGGAATGGAGACACGAAAATAGCCGATTTTAAAGCCTAGGCTTTCCATCGGATATGTCAGAACGAAGCCTAAAAAGAGCAGGCTCGTGAGTTTTACAAATATTGAATTATTCATTTCGATGCTATAGTCGCGTCCTCAAACAAGGACATATATTTAACCGCGACACTCTGTAAATCAAAACCATCAGAGATGATTCGT
>CAZIMR010000018.1:0-10085 GCA_964540215.1 uncultured Puniceicoccaceae bacterium | reverse complement strand
CGCTTCCCTGAGCAGGCTCTCAAATTCCTAGTTGAGACAAAAATCGACGGTGTTGCGGTCAGCCTCACCTACGAGCAAGGCAAATTCGTCCGCGCGGTCTCACGTGGCAATGGCACTGAGGGCGACGACATCACATCGAACGTGCGCCTGATCGCAGGCCTGCCCACTACAATTGAAAATGCGCCCGACCTGCTCGAAGTACGTGGCGAGATCTATATGCGCCACGAAGAATTCGAACGTATCAACGCGATCCGCGAAGCCGATGGCCAACAGCTCTACGCCAACCCGCGCAACCTTGCAGCAGGTACTATTAAGCTGCTCGATCCAGTCGAAGCACGTGCACGCAAACTGGACATGATCCTCTATGGCGTCGGCGCATGTGAGCCCGCCCGCTTCTTCAGCCATCAAGCCGAAATTCAAAAAAAGCTCAACGACTGGGGCTTCTCCGTATTAGAAAAGATCTGGCTGACCGAAGGGATCGAACAGGCCTGGGAGAGCATTAAAGAACTGGATTCATTGCGCCAAAATTTCACCTACCCCTCCGATGGTGCAGTCGTCAAGCTAGACGACTTTCGGCTACAGGACGAAGCAGGTTTCACCTCCAAAGCCCCACGCTGGGCAATCGCCTACAAGTTTGAAGCCGAACGCGCCGAAACCTTGCTCAAAGAAATCAGCCTCCAGATCGGACGCACTGGAGCAGTGACTCCCGTCGCAATTCTTCAACCAGTGCAACTGGCCGGCACCACGGTAGCCCGCGCGACATTACATAACGAAGACGAAATCCGCCGCAAAGACATCCGCCCTGGCGATCGCGTGCTCGTCCAAAAAGCGGGTGAAATCATCCCACAGATATTGAGCGTCAATAAAGACAAACGCCCGGCCGATAGCGTACCATTCGATTTCGCAGCACATCTCGAATCGCTAGGCATCATCGCCGAGCGCGACCCCACCGAAGCGGCCTGGCGTATCACTCGAAAAGACGACCCGATCCGCCAACAACGGGCTCTGCAGCACTTCGCCAGTCGCGCTTGTATGGACATTGAAAACCTCGGCACCGCCGTGATCGAGCAACTCGTCTCGCGCGGATTAGCCAAGACCCAAGCTGACCTCTACACGCTCAACACCGAGCAACTGCTCGGACTCGAGAAGTTTGCCGAAAAATCAGCCACCAACCTCATTGCCGCTCTCGAAATGAGTAAGACGCGCGCACTCTGGCAACTCATTCATGGCCTCGGCATCCCACACGTGGGCAAACAATCCGCCAAAGATCTCGAAGCACACTTCGAATCACTCGATGCCATCGCGAATGCAAACGAAGAGCAACTCGAAGAAGTCGACGGCGTGGGCTCAATTATGGCACAAAGCCTACACGCTTGGTTCACTGATCCAGACCACATTACACTGATAGATCGCCTGCGCACCCATGGGCTCAACTTTCAATCCGCACGCATCGAAATCGGCGATAGTGCGCTTGCAGGTAAAATCTTCGTCCTCACGGGCTCCCTGCCCAACCTAACTCGCAGCGAAGCCAGTAAAATGGTTGAACAGGTCGGCGGACGCACGAGCTCCAGTGTTAGTAAAAAGACCGACTACGTGATCGCTGGCGAAGCCAGTGGCTCAAAATATGCCAAGGCAATAAAACTCGAACTGAAAATACTCGATGAACGCGCATTTCAAGAACTTATCGATGCTAGCTGATCACAGAAAGCTGGGATTCGCTCGAGTCATTTAAACCATCCTAACATTCGTATCATTCAGATACTGCAGAAGGAGCCGTCATCGCCGCCAAAGGCTACAACCAAAAGGAAGCCAACGAGTGTGCTATTTCCCGACTCCGCGATCCAGCAGCTCATCTGTCATATCATGCAGCCGCTTGGTATCTTCCCAATCGCTGAGATAAGCCGTGAAAGCATGGATGAACTCAAATCGACGATCTGCCTTGAGTGCGGTCTCGTAAAGTGCGCCTAAGGACAGCGCAGAATTAAAATAGGCGGGATTCACACGCGCTAGGCGCAGCGCAATAATATTACGGCGAGCCGTGAGGATTGCGCGCAAGGTCTGATTATCGCGCTGCGTCCACAAGCCCATTAGATTTTCCAATTCACCACCCGAGGCGCGATAGGTATCGAAATTAGCCAACTCTGCAATCCACTTGCGCGACGCAGCCAGACTTTCGTAATGCTCAGTATCCTGAGATAAATACTCGATCATCTGGCGCTGCCACCATGCATCCAAAGTGCTTGATTCTTGATCGGCAGCGGTCGCTTGAATCGCCACTTCAAGTGCAACAGACACATCGCGACCTGCGACTGCTCGATCAAGTAATTCACCAACCTCAGATCGCTGCAAACCGTGCTGACGCAAGGCATACAGCACCCAATAGCCCTGCCGCGGAGACAATGCGCCCCCGCGGCCGACCCCCCATTCTAATGACAGCAGCGAAGTCACTTTTAACAATCCCGCCTGCCGCGCCTCTTGAATGTATTGCCCCTGCTGCGCTGCGCGTAAGCTCAAATAACTCTGCGAGCCGAGCGCTGACATCGCCCAATAACGAATGCGTTCACTCGCATCCGGACCGTAGTTAAAATTTGCATAATGCACAATGTAAGCCTCGGTCAGCGCGCGACACACCGTCTCTAATTTCAGTGCAGGCGCCCATCGAAAATCGAGACTAACCTGCCCCCTCGCCCCAATGGTTATTTGATAATCACCGTCCAGCTCGAACCGCTCTTCGGGCCGAAGCGCCACGAAAATGCACTGCGGGAATTCATGACTACCAGTCTCTAAATAACCCGTACAAATTTCGGCAACATGCTCCCCAAGCGTATTAACAAAGGATACAGAGCGATTGTCGGTGCCAACCACTTCGAAATAGCGACCCTCAACAAAGTCCAAGGGCTCGCTACGTTGCGCCAATCCAAAGCGAGGCAGCAAGCCGAGAACGAAACAGAGGAACAACTGAAAGCCAGAGCACGAGTCCATTAGCGAAGCTTCAAGCGCAATGAATCTGCCACAGATTTAAAGGATGCCGGAAGCAGCGAAGCTAAATATAGAACGCCTAAAAGGGCACCGACGAGTGCAAGCAAGACGGCAGAAACAGAAATACCAGCTAAGGTGGGGCCTTCTTCTTTAGAAGTTTTGGCAGCAGACATAATATTAAGGTGCTTGAAAGTTACTTTCCCGACTCAAGCGAGCGGTAACACAGGCTGGTCTGAGCCACGAGCAAAAGGAATCCAGCAAAAAAGGCAAAACCATAGAACGGCAGAGCAAATGCACAGATCCCAGCAAAAACAAGCACTGGCAGAATGAACTCAGCTGCCTGCATGTAACTCATCCGAGTAATTAACATCACATCCAATAAATCTCTGTAATTGGAACGCATCTGCAGGCGATACAGCGCGGCGCAAAATAGCACCGATGCGGCTAAAAAAACCGAAGCCATAAATACGTATGCCAACGCACCGAGCCCAAGCGCACAGAACCCGGCTGCTAAGCACATTCCGACCACGAAGGGCAACAACCAGTAGATCAACCACACGATTGCGAATTTCAACCCATCCGCAAACAAACCGGCCCAATCAGTCCATTCCGGTAGGCTAACCTGGCCCATGCGCCGCAACTGCACAGAAAAACGATACAAATAACCGAACGCAAAGAGGTTCACGATCGGAATAAAAGACAGCGCACTACCAATTAACAACTTACGACCACAATTAGGCTGACGAATCAAATGGGCGAAAACTTCTTCAAATATGGGCTTTTCCTTCATAGCTAAATTCAGTTATGGTAACGCAGTGAACCAAGCATTAAAAGAAAAATTGGCAACCTATCAAAAACGAATCGAACGCGGCGTCGAGCAACTGCTGCCGTCCGCATCGACTCGCCCCGAGCGGCTACACGCAGCCATGCGCTATTCGATGGAAGCTGGCGGCAAACGAATCCGTCCCGTACTGGTGATTGCAGCGAGTGAACTATTTCCCTCGCAAGCCGATCCACTCGCAGCGGCAGTCGCCATCGAGTGCTTACACACCTATACGCTGATCCATGACGATCTGCCCTCCATCGACGACAGTGATCTACGTCGTGGACGTCCCTCCTGCCATATACAGTTTAACGAAGCCACCGCGGTGCTGGCTGGCGATTCACTACTGACTTACGCCTTTCAGCTATTGGCCGGAAACTACGCCCAGCAACCGAGCCTCGCCACCGGTCTCATTCAAGACCTCGCTTCCGCCAGTAGCAGTGAACGCTTGATCGGAGGACAAATGGAAGACATCGACAATGAAGGTAAACCAATCGATGCCGAAACCCTGTGCTACATTCACGAAAACAAGACAGGTGCGCTACTGACTGCCGCATTAACGATGGGGCTGCGTTTTTGCTCCCCCACGGCGGAGCAGCTGCAGCAGATTGAAACGGTGGGTTACCACCTCGGGCTGACTTTCCAAATCGTCGATGATATACTGGACGCTACTTCAAATGCCGAAGAGCTCGGCAAACCAGTTGGCAACGACAGCGCCAACGACAAGAGCACTTACGTTGCACTGTATGGCATCGACGGTGCTCACAGCGAAGCAAAAAAACACACCGCCGCGGCCCTCGAAGCCGCCAAAGCACTGGGCGGCAACAACGCCTTCCTGCTCGACTTGATCGCCGACCTAGAACATCGGATCAACTAGTGGCAGGATTCACATCAGTCTATGGCTGAGCTGGGACAGATCACAACCCGATCCATTCGCCATCGATGCGAGCGCGTTTACACCACGACAGACTTAGCGGCGCCCAGCACTACTTAGCGTCCCTAAGGCCTAGCCACTAACAACTCACTCGATCGCGAGAATCTCGCCAAACTTAGCATTTGGTAGCGCAAAAGTATCACCGACTTTATAACCTCGTAAACGACTCGCCAATGGCGACTGCGCAGTAATTACTGTAACCTCGGTCTGATCCACTGAGATTATCTGGCCACCAGCCACACCAGCAAAGAAAAACACTTCTTCAGAGCCGTCGAAGTCGCATTTAAATAATGCCCCGAGCGAGACGTCAGTATTCGTCTTGAGCAAATCTTCGCGCTCGGACTGGAGTTCCTTAACCGCGTCGGCCCACTGCTTTGCTTGCCCAGCCTGACCAGCGGCTAAATAGGAAGCTTCCAGACCTTGCGTATCCCATTGAGATTCGGCGCGAGACTCCTCGCTGGTCGCGTATTCCGCGGCATCTTGCGAGGCTTTGACCGCATGCAATGCTTCCTGACGTAAAGTATCAATCAAAGTATTAAAAAATAAAGTCTTGTTCATAAGTTTAGCGAATAGTGTAGTTAACTGAAACATGAGTTTCAAATTAAATAATTAGAGGTAGAGCGGGATACCCAGTTCGGAGTGATGAAATGCGGGAAATAGCCCAAATCCGCTTGTTAAGTTCTTTGTATAACAAACAGTGAGTATGTAAAAAGACCGGTAACTAACGTATAAAGAAAAATCTATTCATCCGAATTTACTCGATCTTCCGCTTGATCCTAGCTTCGAAGTGCGCACAGTTTGTCCCGATTATGAACGCACTCACATCTAAACGCACCACCGAGTACCAACCTTGGCTCTTTGCTTTCAGTGTCTTCGCACTTTGCTGGATCACACCGCTGCTATTTGCAGGCGGCTTTACGACCAGTATTCGTGCGGGCATGGCCTTTTTAGACTGGCCGCTTTCAAATGGTTCCCTGAACCCGCAAGATTGGACCATCCAATCGGATATGCTCGCAGAGCACAGTCACCGCTTGCTCGGCATGATCATCGGTTTTTTATCGCTCTGCCTGCTGTTGGTAATATGGCTACGGGAAGAACGTACATGGATGCGCCAACTCGCCCGCGTGTTGGTGCTCGTTGTCATATTGCAAGGAGTTTTAGGGGGAGCCCGCGTGCGCTTCGATGCCCTTAACACAATGGCGGAGCACAATCTGGTAGCTCAAAGCTTCGCAGTGATCCACGCCTGTGGCGCCATGGTCGTGCTCGGAATTCTCGTCGCACTGACATTGGGAACTTCGAGGCGTTGGATCGAGGATCAGAGCGGATTTTCCCGCCCCGTACCATGCTCACTTAAACGCTGGGGAATCGCCAGCACCGTCGTACTCTTTCTACAAATTTTGATCGGAGCAATCATGCGCCAAGCCGAAGCGGGTCTAGCGATCGCCCAATTTCCGATGGCCCGCCCGGGGAGTTTATTACCTGGCTATTGGAATTTCGATGTAAGCATCCACTTTGCTCATCGTGTTGGTGCCGTTATCGTGACGCTTTTTCTACTCATTTATTTAAGTAAGCTGTGGGCAAACCCGAATACTCGGAAGGCGCTAATCGTGGGAATTCTGATTGTGGTAGGCCTTCTCTTTGTGCAGGTTTATCTTGGTGCTCTTACCATCTGGTCAGTAAGGAATCCTTATGTCGCAACGATTCACCATCTCGTCGGTGCTTTTCTACTTGCCAGCACGTGGGGCTTAACTTTTCTAGCTCATCGCTCCGTGGTTTCGAAGCCTGCTGTCTAGCTGGCTTCGATTCACACACAAACACACCACTCTATCGCTGACGTACCAGTTGAGTCACCTAACTACAGAATCCTCTCCTATCGCCGTTGCTGCAAAGTCGGAGATTTCGTTGCGCGACCGCGCCGATGACTTCTACGAGCTGACCAAACCGCGCTTGAGCTTCATGTCAGTGGTCACCGCAGTCGCTGGCTATTTATCAGCTGATCCGACACGGGACTTTAGTGTACTGTTCAGTTTGCTCGTCGGCACTTCGTTGGCGGCCGGTGGCGCAGCGGTACTCAATCAGTGGCTGGAACGTGAAGCCGACGCCAAAATGGTGCGCACCAAGGATCGTGCGATTCCAGCCGGACGTATCGCACCGATGCACGCATTTATTTACGGGATGGGGCTGAGTATTCTCGGCTGCTTACTACTCTACAAAGGGGCAAATCTACTGGCTGGTACATTGACTGCAGCGACGATCGCTGCGTATGTGTTACTCTATACACCACTTAAGCGCTTCACGACTTGGAACACTTTAGTTGGAGCGATCCCTGGCGCACTGCCGCCACTGATTGGATGGGCTGCCGCTGAAGGTCAGATCACCACGCTCGGTTGGATCTTATTTGCAATTTTGTTTCTGTGGCAGATGCCACACTTTTTCGCGATCGCATGGACCCACCGCAAAGACTATGCGCAGGGTGGCTTTGTTATGCTCTCAAATGCTGACAGCACTGGCCAGAAAGTTGCGGTGCAATCCTTGGTATTTTGTTTGGCACTGATCGTCAGCACCTTGCTGCCAGTGCTATTGGGCTACGCGACATGGATTTATGGAGCCATCGCGATTACCGCGGGCATTTATTATCTGCGCCCAGCGATCGCATTCCTCGACGTGGATCAACGCGACGCAGCCGCACGCAAACTGTTCTTTGCCTCGATCTTTTACTTGCCCGCCCTACTCCTGCCTTTGGTGCTCGATCTCTGGTTACTCTAAGCGTTTCTAGAGCAATGGCGAATCGCTAATAAAAATGTCTTTTACAGAAACACTTCCGACAGTCAACGCGCTGCTAAATGGCTGCGCAACGCTGCTGCTGACTGCAGGGTTCATCTGCATCAAGACCGGCCGCGAAAAGGCACACCGCGCTTGCATGGTTAGCGCGTTCAGCGTCTCCATCGTTTTTCTAGTATTTTATGTGTTACACAAATACCTCGTGCAAGGCGTACATACGCCCTTTGGCGGCGAAGGCGCGTGGCGCACGTTTTACTATATTATGCTAGTGACGCACATTATATTGGCCATCGCAATCGTGCCACTAGTGCTCACTACGCTGACGCTCGCAATCAAAGGTAAACGCGAGAAACATCGTGCTTGGGCCCGCTGGACCTTCCCGATTTGGTATTACGTTTCCGTGACTGGTGTGCTGGTCTATTACTTTCTCTACCAATGGTTTCAGGCAACTGCCTAATTATCTGATCTAATAGCCACCAACAGGGTTTCTGATTGATTACAATATACGAAGATTATCTTGTCAGCCGCCATTCTCGCCTCTAACTAATTTCCTTTGATTTTTCAATGTATCACACTCTCGTTTTTTCTTCCAACTTATTGACCACTCACTAACTGTGAAGCACTCATTCCGCGGCCTCATCGCACTCGTATCCTCGCTCATCGCAATCGCCTTCTTGGCTGGTTGCGACACGAACACCCGTATGTCAACATTTGACACCAAGGGCCCGATTGCAGAAGCACAACTTGACCTCTTCATGGTAACGATCTGGGTGAGTCTATTCATCTTTGTGCTGGTTGGCTCGGTTTACATCGTCGCCATGTTCAAGTTCCGTGAGCGCAAGAATGACGATCGCCCACTACCCGTCCAAAGCCACGGCAACCCGCTGATCGAAATCGGCCTGATTGGCGCATCGATCCTGCTCCTAGTAATAATCGCGGTGCCGACACTGCGTGCGATCTGGTATACTCACGACTTCCCCGTGACTGAAGAAAGCAAACTCGGTGCTTGGTATCAAGGCGAAGGCCTCAGCGCAGCCGAAGAAGACAAGCCATTAACCATCCGTGTCGAAGGTTACCAATGGTGGTGGGGCTTTGCTTACCCGCAACTCGGAATCACTTCAGCCAACGAGCTAATCATCCCAGCAGGTAAAGCGATTCGCCTAGAACTGCGCTCCAAAGATGTCATTCACTCATTCTGGCTTCCGCGAATCGCTGGTAAGGTCGATCTCATTCCTGGACGATCAAATGGAATGTGGATTCAAGCGGGCGACAGTATTGAAGACTGGCAGGAAAAATCAGGTGCCACTGGTTCTGACGAAGAACTCCGCGCCGCCTACGCACGCTACCTGCAAGAGGAGATTCACAATTACTACTATGGTCAGTGCGCTGAATATTGTGGAGATTCGCATGCACGCATGCTGTTCCGAGCGTCCGTAGTCAGTGACGACGACTTTGCCTCATGGGTCTCTGAAATCAAAACCGGTCACCAAGCTCCAGACGACATGGCTTGGGAAGACTGGTATGCAGCCAACGATGAGTCTCCGGAAAAACTCACTGGCGATATCAACGAAGGCCTTCAGCTCTTCATGTCTCGCGGCAAATGCGCAACTTGCCACGCAGTCAACGGCAACCCTCGCGCAGTAGGCGTCGCAGGACCAAACCTGACTAAGGTTGCCTCTCGCCTGTCCGTTGCAGCAGGTTGGCTCAACCATCGTGCCGAAGACGGCTCGGTGGACATCGAACAACAGTACGCGAATTTCTTTAAGTGGATCAAAGAGCCCAACACCGTCAAACCTGGTAACCTCATGTGGAAAGCCAACGGCGGTGGTATCGGTGAACTCGAAGAGCTGCTTACTGACGACGAAATTCACAAAATCTCCCTTTACCTGCAAACCCTCAAGTAGACTACTACCATGAGCAGCTCGCTAACAGAACCCACCGCACCCGCAACGCACGATCACGCGCTCAAACCCGAGAAAAGTAATCTCGGCCTGATGCGACCTGACCACAGTAAAAGCGTCATTATCGACTGGCTTACGACTGTAGATCATAAAAAAATCGGCATCATGTATGGTGCGATGGCGTTATTCTTTCTCCTCGTAGGCGGCCTTGAAGCCTTGATCATTCGCGCCCAACTAATCGTGCCGGAAAATGACCTCGTCTCCGCCGAGCGCTACAATCAGCTGTTCACAATGCACGGCACCACGATGATTTTCCTCGCGATCATGCCACTCAATGCCGCGTTCTTCAATTTCCTCGTGCCACTACAAATCGGCGCACGCGACGTGGCCTTCCCACGGATTAATAGCTTCAGCCTGTGGGCATTCGTTGCGGGCGCGTTGGTATTGAATTTCAGTTGGTTAATGCAAGCGTTTAGCGAGCTCGGGTGGTTCACAGCGTCTGGCCCGACTGCTGGTATGACCGATTTCGTCCCTGGCATGGGTTGGTTCGGCTATGCGCCCTTAACCGAGCGCCAATTTACGGGTGTTGGCACCGACTTCTGGATCATGGGTCTGCAGATTCTAGGTATCGCATCTTTAAGTGCCGCGATGAATTTCATCGCAACCA
>CAZIMR010000017.1:0-10213 GCA_964540215.1 uncultured Puniceicoccaceae bacterium | reverse complement strand
AAAGGTGGGCGGTCGCGCGAGTCGCACGTAAATAATCTGCCGAGTGAGCCCCGCAGGCGTGAGTCAAGTGGGTGTCCTATCGGAGAGTGAAGCACAAAGTTTTAAGGTATAAATGTAAACAAGTCTAAAAAGTGAAATAAATAGTTGCTGATCGATGTAACTACGGACGCTTATTTCGTAGAATGGAATGGTTAAATCCTTTGCGCAGATGAATAATTTGGGCAAGCCTAGTCGCCATGACACAACAAAAAGCGATTTGTCACCATGAATTTGGTCGGCCTTTAGATGTTCTAAAGCTGGAGGATGTAAAGCAGGTCGAGCCACAGGTTGGGGAAGTGCGGGTGCGGCTGTTGGCGGCGACGATTAACCCGTCGGACTATGGGATGATTGGTGGTAGCTATGGGCGTTTGCGTGAGTTGCCTGCAGTCGCTGGGCGCGAGGGCGTGGGTGTGGTCGAAGCGATCGGACGTGGTGTATCGAGTGTGGGCGTCGGCGCCCGAGTGCGTTTCCCTGAGGCAGGCACTTGGCAGGAGAGCGCTTGTATGCCCGCCGCCGATCTGCTGCTAGTGCCGGCTGATGTGCCGATTGAGCAAGCGGCTTTTTCATTTATTAATCCGCCGACTGCGTATTGCTTGTTGCAGAAGATGGTCGATTTGGCGCCGGGTAGCTGGGTGGTGCAAAATGCGGGGAACTCGACGGTGGGGCTTGCAGTGATTCAGATGGCGAAAGTGCTGGGCTTTAAGACGATCAGTCAGGTGCGCCGTGAGGAACTAATTGCGCCGCTCAAAGCGCTGGGTGCGGATCATGTTGTGATCGAAGGCAGTGGTTGGTTTAGGCAAGTCGATGAGTTGACTGGCGGCGAGCCACTTCAATTGGCGCTCAACTCCATCGGTGGCGCGAGTGCGAGTGATCAGATTAAGGCACTCGGCGATGGGGGGACGCAGGTGACTTTCGGTGCGATGGTCGGCGACCTGGTGCGATTCCCAACGCGGTTCTTGATTTTTAATGATGTGCGCTTGGTTGGTTTTTGGTGGGATCAGTGGAGCCAAAAGGCGGGGGCTGAAGGATTGAATCAGGTCATGCGTGCGGTCTATGCGATGATGCGCGACGGCACGCTAAAGCTACCCGTCGAGGCGACGTATTCGTTCGCTGAATACGAGGCGGCGATTAAGCATGATCAACAGCCACGCTTGGGAAAAATATTACTTAAGCCATAGCTCGATTGACACGCGATTGATGTCAGTTGCTTGTTGCAGCGAGGCGTATCATTGCTAAACGTCTTTGCATCATGTTCCTGCCTCGATTTGTTCTAGTCGCATCTTTATTGGCCTTACTGGCGCTCTGCGCGTGCGCCCCCAATGGTCTCGAAGTCGTCGGCGAGACTGACGAGAAGCAGTATCAATTGGCCAAGGATTACCAAGGCCAAGGACGCACAGAAGAGGCGCTGAGTGCCTTTCTGCGGGTAATTGATGCGCGCCGTGATGCGCCGGAGTCTCACTTCGAGGCGGGCTATATTTACCTGAATTCAATGAAAGATCCGGTGAAGGCGATTTATCATTTCGATCGTTATTTGCAGTTTAAGCCCCAGTCCCCTCAAGCGACGCAGGTGCGCCAATTGATCGAGACCGCGCAGAAAGAGTTTGCTCGGCAATTGCCAGCGCATCCGTATCAGGGGGAGCTCGACCGGATTGATCTGATGGAGTTGGTGAAGAGTTTGAAGTCGGAGAATGATAGTTTAACGCGCGACTTGGTGGCTGCGCAGCAGCGGGTGCAACAGTTGCGGAATGTGGTCGGTGGCGCGCGACGTGTGCCGACTGCTCAGACCGCCGTGGCTAGGCAACGATCCCAGATGTCGACACCAGCACAGGCGGTTACGCCAGTCGCCGACCCAGCGAGTGCGCCGCGTAGCTATACGGTCAAGTCGGGCGATTCCCTGAGTAGCATCAGTCGCGCGGTGTATGGTACACCGTCGCGCTGGATTGATATTTATCAGGCGAATCGCGATCGTCTTTCGAGTGAAAATGCGTTAAAGGTCGGCCAAGATCTACGGATTCCGTAATGAGTGCTTGGACGAGCGGGCAGTGTGATCTCTAGTATTTGAGCAATGAAAACCTGCTACTTTGATTATAATGCGACTGCACCGCTGCGGCCTGAGGCAAAGGCTGCGTGGCTTTCGGCGACAGAGGACTTGTGGCTCAATCCGTCTAGTCCGTATCGTGCTGCGGCCCGGGTCCATGCGCATTTGGCCGAGGCGCGGGCGCGGGTGGCGGATTTATTTGCAGTCGCCGCTGAGCGAGTCGTGTTTAACTCTGGTGCGACTGAGGCGAATAATGCGATCTTCGCGCACTGGGCGGCGACGTTGCCGGCGGATGCGCGCATTGGCGTGAGCCCCACTGAGCACCCGAGCGTGCTGGCAGCAGCGCAGCATTTTTTCGGTGAGCGGGTGATTTGGCTGGCGTTGGATGGTAAGGGTGCGGTCGATGTGGCGGCGCTGCAGATCGTGTTGAGCGAACGGCAGCTCGCTGCAATCTCGGTGATGGCGGCAAATAATGAGACTGGGATTGTTAATGACTGGGCCGCAATCGCGGCAGCATGTCGCGCGCAAGGGCTGCCGTATCATTGTGATGCGTCTCAATGGATCGGAAAGTTACCACTCGATCGTTTGCAAACTTGTGATTTTGTGACCGGCGCAGCGCATAAGTTCGGTGGGCCAAAGGGCGTTGGCCTATGTCTATTGCCAGCGGAGAGTTCGGGGTTTATGTCACTTGCTGGCGGTGCGCAGGAGTTTGGTCATCGTGCTGGCACTGAGGATGTCGCGGGGATATTGGCCATGGTGGCTGCTCTGCAAGTGGTCGAGCGCGGTTCTGCGCAGGGGCGGGATGCGTTTCTTGCCGAACTCGGCCAAGTGTTGCCGTCGGTCGAGGTGGTTGGGCTTGCGGCGCAGCGCTTGTGGAATACGGTGCTGTTAATCATGCCAGAGTTTGCGAGCGTGCGCTGGATCCGCGCGCTCGAGAAGCGCGGCTTTTTAGTCTCAGCGGGTTCGGCTTGTTCGACTGATAAGCAGGGGCCGTCGCCGGCATTGGCACGGTTGGGCGTGGAGGCAGATGCAATGCAGCGTGTGCTGCGTGTAAGCTCTGGTTGGGCGACGAGTGTGGGGGATTGGCTTGCGTTGGCCGCAGCCATGGCTGAATGCGGCTCGCTGCTTAGTTCGGAGGCGGACGATTCGACTTCGACTGTCATTTCTATTTAATTTGGCCTGGCGATTATGCGTTTCCTAAATCTTCGTGTGCAGGACTTTCGTAATGTTGAGTTTGCAGAGCTGGATCTGAGCGCTGGACGTACGTTTCTGCTCGGCGCAAATGGGCAAGGGAAGTCGAATCTGTTGGAATCGCTGGGGCTGGTCACCGCGCTACGTTCGTTTCGTACGCAGAGCCTGTCGGCGTTGCCGCGGCAGGGCAGTGCTGCCTTCACTGCAGTCTACTCGATTGAGCATGATCGTGAAGGGCGGACCGAGTTGGAGGTGCAGTCTGGCAAGTCGGGGCGGCGCGTGACGATTGATGGCGAGCGCGTATCACGGTTGAGTGACTTTATTGGCCGCTTTCCGGTGGTGTCGCTGAGCTCGGCGGATTTAATGCTGCTGCGTGGCTCACCGGCAGAGCGTCGGCGCTTTGTGGACTTGACGCTTTCTGCAATTGACCCGGAGTATTACCATGCGCTGCGGAATTATCATCGTGGCGTTGCGGAGCGAAACCGCTTACTAAAAAAGGGTGGAAGTGCGGCGGAGTTGACGGCTTTTGAGGCCGAAATTGCGCCCCATGCAGTGGTCGTGGCGAGTAAGCGCAATAGTGGAGTGCAGCGTTTGCGCGAAGTGTTGGTCTCGGTGTATGCTGATATTGCGGAGGCGGATGAAGGCCCGGAGCTCGAGTTTAAAGTCAACGCTGCTTGTGAAGAGGTCGAATCGGTCAGTCGTATGTTATACGATAGTCGTAAGCGCGATACGATCATGGGTTCGACGCAAAAGGGGCCACATCGTGATGATTTTAATCTAGCACTAAGCATCGGCGGCGCAAAGGAGTATGCATCTGATGGTCAGCAGCGCGGATTGTGCGTGGCCTTACGGATTGCGCAGGCGCGGATCTTTCAACAAAGCCTCGGCTTGGCGCCGGTATTACTGGCGGATGATGTGTTGGGCGAGCTCGACCCACATCGCAAAGCGGGTTTTTGGCGAGCCTGTCCGCCCGAACTGCAAATTATCGCAACAGGCACGGAGTTGCCGGAGGCGAGCGCGGACTGGGCGATTTGGCAGGTCGCGAAAGGGCGATTTTCTCGTTAGGCCGCCTAATTGCTTGGCGCGGGGAGTGTTAGCTCTTCGACCACGGTTAATTTGCCCTGTGGGTCGCAATTAGCCCGCAGGCCGATGAAGCTTTCGTGGTATTGGTCAAAGTAGGGCCAGATTAAGGTGTGGTCGGTCTCGGGGATCTTAAGCTGATCAATTGCGTCGCGACTGAAGAACTCGAAATGCCCTTCATCAATGGCGCAAGGCAGGTGGTCGGTCGGGATGCTGCACTCGAATAGAAACATTAGCCAGTGACTGGCGCCTTCGTAGCTCTTTTCTGAAACATAACCGAAGCAGTGCAGATCCTGATCGGATAATTCGAGACCCACTTCCTCTTGGGCTTCGCGGCGAGCGCACTCGTAAGGCGATTCACCAGTGGCCATATCGAGCTTGCCGCCGATCGGACTCCAGCAGCCCTTATTGGGCGCCTTCAAGCGTTGGATTAGCAAGTGTTCGCCCGCGGCATTGCGAATGAAAATAAGCGCGCTGATTTTGAAGGGAAGAGGCGTCGACATAGCTTATTACGTTTGGTATGTGGCGCTGTGGCGCAAGTGTATTCGCACTGAGTTTTTTGAACGAATACAGATCTGTGGAGTAGATACATTTTAATCAATTTAAGAGGCATTTATCAGGGCGTATGAAAACACACGTTTAAAAGAAAAAATGATTGCTTCAATTTGGATCTCTACATACCTACTACATTCTTGTGCCGTACCACAGTACGGTGTTTCAGTCCCCCCTCTTGCTGTAATGTCCCAGTCCTTCCCCCTCATTATTAAATTTTTTGGTCGTTTTACTCTGTCTGTCTGCGTGTGCATGTACAGTCTTAGCCGGTTGGGTTTTAAACTGCAATGGGGTCCGTTTACTCTGAATTCTGCCCTGCCCGCCACGGTCTGAGTCGGGAATTCCGAGCTAATATACGTTTTATAATTTTTTATCTATGAGTAGTTCTAAACGATTAATTATTAATTGCGGTGCCAGTCGAGTCACTGCTGCGGTGGTTTCTTCGCAGGCAGGGAGCTTGCAGGTCGAGAAGTTGGTGACCGAAGAACTCCAATACGATTTCTCAGATGAGGAAGCGATGCTGCCAAGTATTGGCGCAGCACTGAAGGTGTTGGCACAGACCCATCAGCTCTCCGGCAAAGCGACGCTGATCATCCCCGGAAATCAGGTGCTCACCAAGACGATTCGGATTCCGCATATTGAAGAGGCGAAGCGTGCGCAGATCATCGCCTTTGAGGCACAACAAAATATCCCTTATCCACTACATGAAGTGGTCTGGGATAGTCAGGTTGTCGGTGACGATGGTGTGGAGACTGAAGTGCTGTTCATTGCGGCGAAGTCAAACTTAGTGAATGACTTTTGCGGTTATGTGTCTGCGGCTGGGTTTATGGCGGAGAGTATAAGTGCTGCGACGGTGCTGGATTATAATACGCTCCAATTCGCGTACCCTGAGTTGGCTGACGATGTGCTGTTGATTAATATTGGTGCGCGTTCGACCAACCTGCTGTTCCGCAATCCAGCAGGGTTTTTCGTGCGTAATATTCAGTTGGGTGGCAATTCGCTTACACAAAATATAGCCGATAGCCTTGGTAAGCCCTTTGCTCAAGCGGAAGTGGTGAAGCATAAATTCTTTGCTGAGAAGAACGGCTATTCTGAGAATGACTCAGGTGCGCAGTTACTGAACACCTGCTCCGAGTCGTTCATGCGCCGCATGAGCCAAGAGGTTACGCGTTCAATCGTGAACTACCGCCGCCAGAAGGGGGGCGCCGCGCCGAAGCGCATTTTGTTGAACGGTCGAGGTTCATTGTTGAAGGGCTTAGCCGAGCAACTGTCGACCACCCAAAAAGTGCCGGTCGAGTTTTTTGATCCACTTCAAAATGTCACCCTAGAAGGCTCGATTGATACCGATATCGATGTCCTACGCATGCAGACCAGTGAGATCATTGGTGAAGCTTGCCGCGGGATGATCCCAGATGCCGCAGGAGTGAATTTACTGCCAGAGAGCATCCAAAGCGCGATGGCGTTTACCCAAAAGAAGCCGTTCATTTTGATTGCTGCGGCTTGCCTCGCGTTGGTGCCACTGCCTGCGTGGTTGGCTATTAAGAGCTCGCATTCCGTCTATTCGGAACAATTTAATGTAATTCAAGCGGCCTTACAACCGCTGCAATCGAGCCAAGCGCAGATTCGTGACTACCAAGTGCAAGCCGAAGTGGCGAGTCGTGCGATTCAACGCGTCGAAGGCTTAGTAAATTCTAGGTCAAACTGGATTCAGTTCTTCGCCGAGCTCCAGGAGAGTCTTCACCTCGCCGAAGATGTGTGGCTGGATAAGCTCAATATTCTGCGTGAGCAGTCGGTCGACGGAGTGTCTTCTTATGAACTGCTAATCGAAGGGCAGTTGCTCGTGCGCGAGGCTGTTAATGGCGCTGAGCATGTGGACGAAGATGCCTTATCCAATCAGCTCAAGAACCTGCGCGCTAGTTTTGAAGATTCTGAGTTCATCGTCTCGTCGCATTCGCCTGTGATCACTTGGACCAAATTACATCAAGGTCTCAATGTTCTCCCTTTCAGTATCAATTTGGTCGTGGATCCGACTAAACCATTATAATTCCTATGGGTTTATTTAAGAAAAATCCTGCCTTCTGTATCTTCTGTGTAGTTGCTGTGCTTGCATTTGCGGTTGGCGCTACGCTGGTGGTGACGGAATCCGGCAAGCTCGCGAAGTCGAAGAGAGCACTTGCAAGTGCCAGTAGCCAAATAAATGGTTTACTTGAGGCGCATCCCGCTCCGTCTGCTAAAAATGTGCGAGCTGCGCAACAAAATGCTGAAGAGCTGAGCGCGCAATTGCTCAGCATTCGCGAGAATTTACAGCGTGGCTCACGCTTAACGATTTCGAATGATAGCACGCGAGTCATGTCTGGCGTGCAGAAATACATTTCCAATTATCGCAGGCAAGCCGAGGCGCATCGCAATGCGGAGGATGTCGCAGTGCCGATTCAGATCCCGGAGGACTTCGCATTCGGTTTTGAGAAATATCTCAAACAGACCAATATTTCAGAAAACGCTAGGATTGTGCCGCAGTTGGATAAGCAGCGCCAAGTGTTGAGCTACATCCTGAATCAGCTGATCGCGGCCTATCCAGCGAGCATTCAAGCGGTCGAACGTGAGCTCATGGAGCTTGTCGACGCGAAGCTGGCAGGTTTTCAAATCAATCCGGCGATTTCGGCGCGTGTGCCAGATGCGGTTGATACGCTCGCCTTTCGCGTCACGTTTACTGGCTACACTCCCACTCTACGTAATTTTCTTAACAATTTAGCGCAGTTTGATCTGCCGATCGTGGTGCGCAGTGTCGCCGTGGATCGTCCGACGAACAATGCCAAGACTACGAATGCAAAGAAGCGCCAGTCGAGTAATCTTGACGATATTTTCGGTGCCTTCGCTGGGTCCTCTAACACGGCTGAGCCTGCGCCGGACGACAATCAAACACCTGTGATCTCCGAGACAGAATCCAGCTTCACCGTGACTCTTGAATTTATCGAAATCATCCTGCCCTCCAATTCTAAGGAGAACCCTGCTTAATTTCACATGAATAAAATATACGATAAACTGCTACTCGCAGTCGCTGTATTAGCACTCCTCGCGAGTGTTGGATTCTATGTGGTTAAATCGGCAGGGCTACCTGCGGCTGCCCTGCAGCTCGACCAGCCGTGCGACCATCCGCATCAAATGATCCCCATTCCAAGCTCGTCCGCAGTCACTGCCACGTGGCCGGACGCTGCAGAGACCAGCCAGCAGCCTGTAGATGAGCTTTACGATGTGTTTACGCCGCCAAAAATTTGGGTCAATGCCGACGGCTCTTTTGGCTTTAAGTCTCCGATCGATAAGACACTCCCAAAGCCCCCTTTCGGCATTTATCTGGCGAAGATCGAGCGCGATCCGTATCGCCTCCAGATCGAAGGCTATATCGAAGAAGACCTAAAGGATGCCTCCAAGAGCTTGGTGCTACTGTTCGACGAAGAGCAGCAGCAGCAGGTGCGCGCCCGGGTCGGCCAAGAGAAGGTTGACGCAGAATTTACCCTAGTGGATTTTACCATCGAGCGGCAGCGCGATGCGAGCGGCAACATTTCTAAGAACGTGGCTGTGACCTTGTTGGATCAGCGCTCTGGCGAAGAGGTAATTCTCATACACGGTGAGCGTTTGTACAACGAAAGCACCACGATCATCCTACGCTCGAACGAAGATGCATCGGTTGAAGTTGTACTCGATGAAGCGCCCCAGGCATTCGAAACACCCGCAGGCAAATACCTTCTGCAAGAAATAAACCTTGAAGCATCAAGCGTCTCAGTAAAGAAACTAGCGAACGCAGGGCTTGAGCAGGATACTGAGACCGCGCAACTTTACCTAGCTACCCTTAACGAACCAGAAATCTCCACTGCCCCAAAGACTGGCGTCGATGAGAGCCAATCGTTTGATTTTAATTTTTAAACACAATAAATTTAATAAATAGCCACCATGTCACCTCTAAATATGAAAAAATATCTCGCTTCACGAAAGCGTGCCTCAGCCATCCTGATGGCTGCTGCGCTTACAACCTTTACTGTCGTCGGGCCACCAGTGGCTGATGCGCAGAATGCACCTGAGAAAATCCAGTTGATGGCCGCAGCGCTCCGCGCACGCGATTCGGGTGATCTCACGCTTGCTAAGAATAAAGCAGAAGAGTTAATCAAGGTCGCACCGAACGATGGCAACGTGCAACGTCTACTCGCTTCGATCAACCAGGACCTTGATCGCAGGGCCGCGAGTGGCGCGGTCTTTGGCCAAGCAGCCAATGCGTCGATCGAGGCGGAGATGGCTATTCAACCTGAGGCGGCTAAGATTCAGCAACAACTTCCTGCTGAGCCCATGAAGGCAGCGAGCCCGAGCGCAGACTCAATCGTCGCCAAAGCAGCAGCCGATCAGGATGCGAAGGTCGATGCCGCTGAAAATGCGATTGACGAAGCCGAGCAACTTGCAGACCTCGGTGCCTATGCGGACGCCGCCGGATTGCTCAATGCAGCGAGTGCCAGCCTGACACTTAACACGTCCACCGCTGATGTGCTCGACGATCTTGAAGATACCAAGGCAGCGATTCTTTTGACCGAAGCCAAAGCACTGGCCGCATCCGGCGATGCCAAGGGCGCTGAAGCACTGCTCGAAGATTATCGCGCAGCAGGTGGCAATTCTAGGGCGGCTAACTCATTAGCAACCGATTTAGATCGTCAGATTTCGAATCCGTACGACCTGGCGATTCAAGACATCAGCCCTGAATATGTGGCACAAAGCAAAATAGTCCGTGATCTGCTGACACGCGGCCGCGCCCAGTATCTAAATGGTGATTACGACGGTGCCACTGCCACATTCAAAGAAGTTGAAGCGCGCGACGCGAATAATTCAGAAGCAAAGCTGTTTCAAACCAAAATCGCGGAGATTTTGGGCGCTGTGCACAAGCAAAACCATTATAAGACCCGGGAGCAGATGCTCACGGAAGTCGACCAAGGATGGGAACGTCCCAAGGTATTTGATGTCAACACCGGCGCACAAATTGTTGATGCGGGTGATAGCAGCACGCAGCGCAAGTTGAGTAGTATCATCATCCCACAGGTTAATTTCTCCGGCATGGAGTTGACGCGTGTGATCGAAACATTGTCAGAGCTCTCTGTGGAATATGATCCAGAGCGTGTCGGCGTAAATATTGTCGTGTTGTTTAATCGCGAGCAGAGCAATCCACGTGTGAACATCAGTCTGCGTAATTTGAATCTCGATCGTATCTTGCAGTTCGTCACCCAACAGGTGAACTTCGCCTACGACGTCGATGCAGATGCAGTCACAGTCGCTCCG
>CAZIMR010000016.1:0-10307 GCA_964540215.1 uncultured Puniceicoccaceae bacterium | reverse complement strand
CGACGATACCCACCAACTCACACGCTTCGAGTGCAGCATAGATACGAGCATGGTGTTGGCCTAGAGAACCAGTTCCTACGACACCACAACGGATTTTTGAGTCTTCAGACATGCGGCCATGAAGCGGGAAACCTAAGCCGATGACAAGACGAGATTCTGTATAAACATTCGTCGCACTAAAGTCGAGCCAGACACGACTATGCTTCCTGCCCCGAATCGGGTCGACCACGCTTCGCACATGCACCATAAGTGCGTAGCAAATGTTTAACCACTTCAGGAATGGTCCGGCCATCGGTGGAAATGCAGGCGCCTGAATCCATGTAGATCGGCTCGCGAGCCGCAAATAGCTCACGGATACGTGCCTCAGGATCTGCCACATTCAGCAGCGGTCGATTATTATTTCGACCGGTGCGCTCGATGATATTCTCGATCGAGGCAAACAAACAGACCACTACACCCTTTGACTTCAGCAGTTCCGACATACCCTCTTGCACGACGAGCCCACCACCACAAGAAACGACACAACCCTGCGTCGGATGGCCTGACTCGATGAACTGGCGCTCGTAAGCGCGGAATTGTGCTTCCCCCTCAGCGGCAAAAATCGCTGGAATCTTTTTACCTACCAGCTTTTCGATACGATCATCCGAATCGAAAAAGTCATAGCCGAGCTCACGCGCAACACGCCGCCCGATGGCGGACTTGCCGACGCCCATAAATCCGACTAGGTACAGATTTGGCTTGGTTGACTGTCTGTTTTGATTCACTGCCTTGGGTTTTAAAAGAGCGCGCGCGCGGTGCGACACTATTTTCAATACATTTTCACTCAGCCTATACACTTGAAGGCATACCAATTCCAAGCATACTTACAAATTATATGGATAACAGCGTCATCGAAGTCAGTGTAAAAGGAGTCATGCCCACATCAAATGGATGTGCGGTTTTTTTGGGAAACGATGCCAAAACGTTTGTCATTTACATGGATCGCGCAATCGGCGAAGCGATTCAACGTGCTGTCAACGACGAACAAGCTGAGCGCCCAATGACCCACAATCTAATGATCACTCTGCTCGACGGTCTCGGCGCCGAAGTAGAGCGCGTCGTGGTCAACGATGTCAAAGATGGCACCTTCTTTGCCCGCCTCATCGTATCGATGGAAAATGAGATCGGCCACAAGATCGTCGAAGTCGACGCCCGCCCCAGCGACTCTATCGTACTCGCTCTGACCTGCGACAAGCCCTTGTATGCAGCCCAAAAAGTGTTCGACTCGGTCGACGACATGACCGAAATCCTAGCAAAGATCCTCAAAGAAGGTGAATAAGTCACGTGTTACTCGTTGCCAGCGGGATACCGTTCCGCTCGATAAGCAACTAACCACAAACACCGATCAACGATGCATCCTCTTCCAGAACCTTTAATTCCGGGCCAACCCTGGACGGCACTGGCGCCGATGCAGGACGTCACCAATTTGCCGTTTATGCAATTACTGGGTAAATACGGCGCGCCCGACCTGTTATTTACCGAATTTTTCCGCGTGCATTGCCATTCGCGGCTAGAGCAATCGATCATCGACTCGATCTGCGAGCATGGCACGGGGCGCCCCGTCTTTATTCAGTTGATCGGCGAAAGCCTGCCCGATCTGGAGCGCACGGTGCAGGAAATCGAAACAATGCAGCTCCCTGTAGCTGGCATCGATCTGAACATGGGTTGCCCCGCGCCGAAGGTATACAAGAAAAAAGTCGGCGGGGGACTGCTGCGCGATCCCGCTAAAATCGACGGAATCCTGGGCTGCTTACGCGCTGCGATCAAGGGGCGCTTCACGGTAAAGATGCGCATCGGCTTCGACGGCGACGAACATTTTGATACCATCCTCGATCTAGTCGAAAAACACGACGTCGACCTACTCAGCCTCCACGCCCGCACTGTCAAAGAAGCGTATCGCAGCGATGTGCACTACGAATATATCAAACGTGCCGCGGAGCGACTCACCTGCCCCGTCCTCGCCAATGGCAACGTGACTTCGGTGGCCAAAGGTCAATGGGTGCTAGATGAAACAAAAAGTGCGGGCCTGATGGTCGGCCGCTCCTGTATCCGTAACCCGTGGATCTTCCGCCAACTGCGTGAGCATTTCGCTGGGCAACCCATCTACCGGCCAAGCCTAGCCGATGTGCGCGATTACATCGAAGACCTGTTTATCGCGACGAGCCATCGACAGCGCCACGAACTGAGCCACATCAATCACATGAAGAAGTTCCTCAACTTCGTCGGCCTCGGCGTCGATGTGGACGGGCAATTCCTACATGATATGCGCCGCACACGCTGCAAGGACGACCTCGACCTCGTCTGCCAACAACACCTAATTGGCGGTGGCCGCGCCAACCGACTCTTTCCTGAAGAACCGATCAAAGGACTGATCGCTCGGCCTAATTGCGAAACGCCACAGGGCTGCCAACTCTAGAGCAGCATAGACCGCTCCCTTTCAATCGTCAGATCAGCCCGTTGGCGAGTCGTGCACACCCAAAAGTAAGCCACTATCGCCAAAATAACTTGACATCAAGCTATTAGAATCAAGCCACAGGCCCTCAGATTAAAGACGGAACAGTCGAAATCGTTTTTTCTTCTTCGAAAACCGAAGGAAATAAGTTGCACCGCCCAATCATCCTTGGCATCAAGGGAACTTCCACGTTTTTCGCCTCAATAACAACCTACAATTGATGAATATACACGAGTATCAGGCCAAACGCCTTCTTCAGGAATACGGAGTGCCCGTCCCGCGCGGTTACGCCGCCCAAACTGCCCTCGAAGTCGACACCGCACTCTCCCACCTCAGCGACGATGAAATGATCGTTGTTAAGGCCCAAATCCACGCAGGTGGCCGCGGCAAGGGCACCTTCACCGATGGCTACAAAGGTGGCGTTAAAGTGGTGAAAGGCCACGACGCAGCTCGCGACGCAGCCAGCCACATGCTGGATAACACGCTGGTCACGGCACAAACTGGCCCCGAAGGTCGCAAGGTGCAGACACTTTATTTCACAGAGGGTTGCGACATCGATCATGAGTATTACCTCGCGATCGTGCTCGATCGTGACACAGCTCAATCGATGATCATCGCCTCGACTGAAGGCGGCATCGACATCGAAGAAGTCGCCGAAAATACTCCGGAGAAATTGATCCGCGTGCCCGTCTCCTCGGCGTTGGGGCTTCGCAATCACCAGTGCCGCCAAGTGGCATTCGCACTCGGTTTCGAAGGCGATCAGATCAAGCAATTCGCGCGCATCTTAACAGGTGTTTACAACATGTTCTGGGAAAAGAATGCTATGATGGTCGAGATCAACCCATTGGTCACCGACAAGTCAGGCAACCTCAGCGCACTTGACGCAAAAGTCTCGTTCGACGACAACGCGGTCTTCCAACACCCTGAGATTCAGCAGCTGCGCGACCTCAACGAAGAAGACCCAAAGGAAATCGAAGCCTCGAAGCACAACCTCGCTTACATCGCGCTCGATGGAGACATCGCCTGCATGGTGAATGGCGCAGGTCTTGCTATGGCGACAATGGATATTATTCAAAGCTTTGGTGGTTCCCCGGCCAACTTCCTCGACGTCGGCGGAGGTGCCAACGAAGACCAAGTGACTGCGGCTTTCAAAATTATTCTGTCCGATCCAAACGTGAAGGGCATCCTAGTTAACATCTTCGGCGGCATCATGAAGTGCGACGTCATCGCTCGCGGCATTGTCGCAGCAGCGAAGAATGTCGACATCACCGTGCCACTCGTCGTGCGCCTCGAAGGCACTAACGTCGAAGCTGGTAAGAAAATCCTCCGCGAAAGCGGTGTCGCCCTGACTCCTGCTGACAATCTGGTGCAAGCTGCCGAGATCATCGTCGAGCAAGTCAAAGCCAACGGCTAATTCCTTTTAACGATCACATTTAAATATATTTCAAAATGAGCGTTCTTGTAAATAAAGACACACGTCTAGTCGTCCAAGGTTTGACCGGAAAGACCGGCACCTTCCACACACTTCAATGCCTCGAATACGGCACCAACGTCGTCGCCGGCGTCACTCCCGGTAAAGGTGGTCAACTGTGGGAAGGCAAAGTGCCCGTCTGCAACACGGTAGCCGAAGCGGTTAAAGACCACGATGCGAATGTATCCGTCATCTACGTCCCGCCCCTATTTGCGGCTGACTCGATCCTTGAAGCCATTGCGGCCGAAATCCCGCTCGTCATCTGCATCACCGAAGGTGTGCCAGTACGCGACATGGCTGAAGTGCGTAAAGCACTGGATGCAACAAACGGTAAGACTCGTTTGATCGGGCCCAACTGCCCAGGCATCATCACACCCGGCGAATGTAAGATCGGCATCATGCCGGGCTACATCCACAAGCCAGGTCGCGTCGGTGTGGTCTCTCGCTCCGGCACATTGACTTACGAAGCCGTTTACCAGCTCACACAGCGCGGCCACGGCCAATCGACTTGTATCGGTATCGGTGGTGACCCAATCAACGGCACCTCTCAGCTCGACGCAGTGCGCATGCTCAACGAAGACCCTGACACCGATGCGATCATCATGATCGGTGAAATCGGTGGCAGTGCCGAAGAAGAAGCCTGCGCTTACATCAAGGAGCACGTCACCAAACCAGTCGCTGGATTCATCGCAGGTGCCTCCGCACCGAAGGGCCGCACTATGGGCCACGCCGGTGCAATCGTTTCCGCAAACGGGTCCGGCACAGCCGAAGCCAAGTTTGCAGCCATGGAAGATGCCGGCGTCTCCATCGCCCGTAACCCATCAGAGATCGCCGACGCACTCCTAAGGATCTACAAAGGTTAGTTCCCTAAGTCACTGCACTTACTAAAACCGTCTGCCGCAGTAATGCTGCAGACGGTTTTTTGTTTATTTCGACAGCTCGAATTACCGCGCGATTCGGTACAAAATATCGATCAAGGTAGAAATTAAAACGAATTAATGTAACAAAAGTTAAAAAACGACGATCCCTTATAACTTAAGTACTGCCGATTCAATCCGCACCGCAAGCGTCTGACCTAACAACCCATCGGTCAAGCAGTTGCAATTGACACCCGCATTAAAAAAATCACTTAATAGAGTGTATCCCAACCCTTGCGACTTTTAGTCGACAGAAACAACCGCATCATTCCCATGTCTCCACATATCTACAGATACATCGCTGGGTGCGCAGCCATTTTAGCTTCCACCTTTGCGCCCACAGCCTCTGCTAGAATTTTCACTGGCATTGAGGGTAAGACCATTGATGCCGAACTGATCGCCATGGCAGGGGATCAAGTGACCATACGTCGCAACGATAGCCGCAAGCAATTCACTCTCTCGCTCAACAAATTCTCAGTCAAAGACCGCAACTACATCTTAAATCAAAAGAAGGCAGGATTACTCAACACAACCTCCTACAGCGCCGCGAATCAGCCGGATATCGCACCCGTATCCAAGGTACAGCACCACTTCTACGCGAGTGAACGAATCGACAACTTGCTCGCCGAGCATTGGCAAAAAAAGGGTGTCACCCCCGCTCCCATTCTTGACGATGCCACTTACCTACGCCGCGCCTATCTGAAAATCATTGGCCGCATCCCCAGCTACGCCGAAGCAGTTCATTTCCTCAACAATCCGAACCCCAGCAAACGCTCAGAGCTGGTCGACAAGCTCTTAGACTCTCCAGGTTACGTCAGTCACAACTTCAATCTCTGGGCCGATGTACTACGAGCCAAGACGACAGATCGAGAAGGCAGTCGCTATGGTGGAATTTACTATATCCCGTGGCTCAAAGACCAAGTTCGCCGCAATGTCGCCTACGACGATTTCGTCAAATCACTCCTGACCGCGGAGGGCTACCCTTGGGATAATCCGGCTGTCGCCTACTACCTTCGGGACTTCGGCATGCCACTCGACAACATGTCAATGACCGCACAGGTCTTCCTGGGTACGCAGATGCAATGTGCACAATGCCATGACCATCCGACAGATGTGTGGAGCCAAAAAGACTTTTACGAACTTGCCGCCTACACCTACGGCCTGAAAACCGGCGTTAACATTAACCTAGATGACCCCAAACTCAAAGAAGTCAGTCAACGGCTCAAGAAAGAAACCAGACGAACAAACAATGGAAAAATCCCTAGCTACCAAACACCCAGCCCAGTGAGTGCTGGGCGTGAGTTTTTCGACCCGCTTCGATGGGGAGTTATTCATTCAAAGCGCGCCCTCAAACTACCGCATGATTACCAATACGACGACGCTCTGCCCAAAGATGTAGTAGCCCCTAAAGTCCCCTACGGCAGACAGACCGGCGCCGATCTTCATGATTCGGCAGGACGTGTCGAAAGCTACGCTGAGTGGATGACTTCGCAAAACAACGAGCGCTTCACGCTTGTAATCGCCAACCGCATGTGGAAACACGCCATGGGCAGAGGGCTCATTGAGCCGCTGGACGAGCTTACCGAGGACTCCGAAGCCGATGCTCCGGAGCTAATGAAATACCTTGAATCCGTAATGATCGGTCTCGATTACGATCTAAAGCAATACTTACGCATACTCTACAATACCGAATACTTTCAGCGCCAAGCAGTGATCGATAACCCCGATCTATCCGACGATTATCACCTCGAAGGCCCACTCTTTCAACGCATGAGTTCTGAGCAAATCTGGGATTCAATCGCAACCTTGATGACGCCCGACATCGATCTGCTACTCAAGCCCAGCTACACTGCCAATAACAATGGCATCCGCTACCAAACGGGGAAAAAGCCTGCAGCTGCAGTCTACGCAGAAGAATGGTCTGCCCAAAAGCTAGCCACTCACATTATCAAAATGACGGATGTCTATACTGAGTATAACCTCGCGCGCTCAGAATTCACAAAAATAAACAAGGAGCCCGATCTGCGTAATACGCCCGAGCACATAGCAGCACGTCGCAAGGTAAGAAAAGCCCGCTCAGCGTGGAACTTAGTACTCAATCCCGAACTAGATGAACAGGCCTACGGCGAAGCACCGATGATGGGCATGACCCCAATGATGGCGGACTTCCCCGCGGTCAATCTCGCTGCCAATAGTGGTCAGCGCAACGAAGCAGACGAAAAGTGGATCAAGAATATCCGCCGCGCCTCCGAACTAGAATCGCCCCAGCGCAACGGACACCTACTTGAAGTCTTCGGCCAGTCAGACCGCATGCTCATCGAAAATAGCGACAGTGGCAGTAACGTGCTTCAAGCACTGTTCCTGATGAACTCTAGTCAGACAAACTGGCTATTGGCCCAACACTCAGCCCCAGTAATGGAAGCGCGGCTAGCAAAGTCTCCCGAAGAAAAAATCAAAACACTTTATCTTGGTTTCCTCGCACGCGAGCCATCTGCAGATGAACTCGAAAGATTACTTCCCGACTTTAAAAAACACCCAGAAAAAGCGCGCCAGCGTATTATCTGGGCCATGCTCAATACGCAGCAATTTCTATTCATCCAATAACGACGAGAGGGCCACACAATCATGTATGACGAACTAAATAAAATGGATGAACTCTCACGCCGTAAATTCATGCAATACTCGGCTAAGGCGCTGCTCGGCGTAGGCCTATCAGCAACCACGACCCCTCTTTGGGCCACGCAAACAGTCAAGAAGCCAACCGCGCGCAATGTTATCTATATTTACCTAAGTGGAGGCATGAGCCACATCGACACCTTCGACCCAAAGCCCAACTGGAAAGAGCAAGGCCCCGTCGGCACGATTGATACCAATGTCGCTGGCATCCAGATCTCGCAATACTTGCCCAGCCTTGCCAAACGCATGGATAAGTTAGCGATCATCCGCTCCATGTATTCCAATCAAGGAGCGCATGAACCAGGCACTTACTTCATGCATACCAGCTACGAACAGCGTGGCTCCATTAAGCATCCCGGCCTCGGCGCGTGGCTCAATAATATGTCCGGCAAAACCAACTCCACCCTGCCGGGAAATATCCGCATCGGCGGCAGTAATAATGCACCCGGCGGCGCAGGCTTCCTCGACTCAAAATACGAACCACTTCACCTCGGCACACCAGACGCAGGCCTGCCCCATATTCATCGCCATCAAAGTATCGACGAAGCCGAGATGCGCGAGCGCCTCGAACTCGCCCAAATGATGGACCTCTCTTTCCACAAGAAATACCCAACTAAACAAGTGCGCGCCTACAGCGATGTTTACGATGAAGCGATCAAACTGATGAACAGCAAAGACCTTGCTGCCTTCGACCTCAGTAAAGAACCGAAATTAACCCGCGATATATACGGGGATTCGCGTTTTGGTAAGAGTTGCCTACTAGCACGCCGCCTAGTCGAACATGGCGTGCGTTTTGTCGAGCTCACGCTCGGCGGCTGGGATACACACAACGATAATCACGACAACCTCGTCAACCTGACCAATCCACTCGATCAATCCGTCGCCGCACTGCTAGACGACCTGCACTACCGCGGCCTGCTCGACGAGACGCTCGTCGTTATCGGGACAGAATTTGGGCGCTCCCCTGAGATCAACAGCAATGCCGGGCGCAACCACCACCCTGCCGCATTCACCTGTGTGCTGGCTGGCGGCGGCGTCAAAGGTGGACAAGTCTATGGCTCAACCGATGCAGGTGGACACTCCGTCGCCGACAATGGTGTAACGGTTCCCGACTTCAATGCGACCATCGCCTACGCACTCGGACTTCCGATTGATAAAGTCGTGCACTCCCCCAGCGGCCGCCCCTTTCATATCGCAGACAAAGGCCGCCCGATCACGGCACTTTTTTAGCAGGACTCAGCACTGAGTTCCGCTCGCGATTCCTAATTTATTATTTTACTCCATGCCCGAATCCCTGCTTCCATTTGGCCCCTTTCATCTGGTGCTGCTGCACTTACCAATTGGTGTCCTCGCCGCTATTTGGTTTGTCGACGTCTTACTCGGCAACAGCTCCGACAAGGGCAAGAATAAGACGGTTGGCTTACTACAGCTCTTTTTATTGCTCTCATCTGGACTCACGATTGCGCTCGGCCTCGCCTACGAAGACTTTGGCAGCTATGGCAACGAAATCGAAGCGCACAAGTTCTGGGGGCTGGTATTTGGCGGCTGCGTTCTTCTGACCTACCTACTCTATTGGACGCATCGCCGAGTCGGTCGGCGCAGCTCAAAATGGCTCTATTTGTTGTCACTCACAGCAGCCACGATCTCCATGGTCATCACCGGGCACCAGGGAGCCGAACTCATCCATGGTAAAGCCTTTCTCTCTAAACCGTTTAAGGCAGACAAACGCCGAGCCCAAGTGGACCCAGTAGAGCCCACGTCAGCATTGGGGCCAAGTAATCCAAGCAGTCGTGGCACTCCACAACCACTAATAGTCAAAGCGTCAGCCAGCGTCAGACCTAGAACCTCCAAATCGACCAACCCAGTCGCCACAAGCGGAGCAATCGTGATACATGAGAACGCGATCGACGACGCCCAAGATGCAGATATCGATCCGATGGCGATGACCGCCTCGGCCGCAGTCCTACCCACTGCCGATCCCCGGGTCGCTCACTTCGAAGCAGCGCAATCGATCTTCAAACGCCATTGCTACAACTGCCACGGTGCCATCAAACAAAAAGGCGGCTATCGACTCGATACCAAACAATCGATCTATTTGAGCGGCAAAAGCGACCTACCAGCTATCGTCCCCGGCAATGCAGAAAAGAGTGAGCTCATGTATCGCATGCGACTTCCGCGCGACGATGATGATACGATGCCACCCGAACAAAAAAGTGCCGTCTCGGCAGCAGACATCGAGAGCGTGCGCCAATGGATCGAGGCCGGCGCCTACTGGCCGGACGAAGCGATACTCAGTGCCGCAGCCAACGACTACGTCAAACCCGGCGACGCCGACACCGACCAATTGATCGAGCAAATCAGTCGCACTGGAGTAAAGGCCGAATACAACGCATGGGGCGACGAAAGCATACGCATCGACCTCGGCGTGGTCGATCCCAGCCAAATCGATCAAGCGATCAAACAGCTCAACGACTTCAGTAACAAACTCACATGGCTTGACTGCAGCGAATTATCACTCACCTCAGGCTTCTTCAAACATCTACAGCAATGCATTAAACTGCAACGCCTACATTTGAACGGTACCGACGTAACCGACAAGCAACTAGGCGCACTAAGCCAACTTGCCGAACTCAGCTACTTGAACCTCTACAATACCCAGATCAGCGATGCCGGTCTCGAATCACTCCACGCTTCCAGCAGCTTACGCAAAATATTCCTCAGCCGGACGCAAGTCACGCCCGCAGGAATCAAC
>CAZIMR010000015.1:8391-10471 GCA_964540215.1 uncultured Puniceicoccaceae bacterium | reverse complement strand
TACTGCCGAGCCACGAGCAAACGTTGCCACTGGTCCGCCTTCCATGCCGCCAGACACACCGACACAAGCCAGTGCAAACACCGCCAACAAACCTTCAACCAACATCGCACCATACGAAACCTTCTTCACATCGCTCTCCGACTGGATCTGCTTCGAAGTCGTGCCACTACTCACGATACTGTGAAAGCCACTACACGCACCACACGCGACCGTAATAAACAGGAACGGCACCATATAGCTCCAGTCCTTCGGATTGAAACTAGTATAAACTGGCAACTCGAATCCACCGCCGTGAACGGCCAGCCCCACCACGCCGAGCAACATGATCGCATATAAAAACGTCGCGCTCAAGAAGTCACGCGGCTGCATCAGCACGCCGACCGGAAGGATCGCCGCACAGTAGCAATAGACCAACACCGCCGCCATCCAGAACTCTTTAGCCACTGTCGGAGCCGGAAACTCGACGCCGATCCACAGCCCGAGATACGTTAGCACCACAAACACTGGAATCACGATCTTATACGAAATCCCTGACTTACGAGCCACCAGCCCAAAAATTAGCGCCATCAAAATAAACCAACCCGACGCCGTCGCCACTGCAGGCTGATTCACAAAGCCCGCCACCGTCAGATCCAGAAATACCACGATCACATAGGCCAGCGCCAAGAGCACAAAGATCAAAAACAACTTACCGGTCGTCTCACCAATCAGATTGCGACACGTCGCCGTAATCGAACGCCCGCGATAGCGCAGCGACATTAAAGTGCTGCCAAAATCGTGTACCCCGCCCACAAAAATGGAGCCCACGATGATCCAAATCCAGGTTGGCAACCAACCAAACACCGACGCCGCGATGATCGGCCCCACGATCGGTCCCGCCCCCGCAATCGATGAAAAGTGGTGGCCAAACAGCACCGAGGCCCGCGTCGGCACATAGTCCACACCATCATTGATCTCACATGCCGGCGTCTCACGCTCGGGATCCACCCCGCAGCGTGTTTCTAAAAACTGACCATATAAACGATACGCCACCGCAAGCAGCAGTGCGGACAAAAGTAAAAGTGAGAGTAACATAATTCAAAAAAAGAGGCCTCCAGAAAAACTTGCTGCCGCCGAAATGACAATACCACAAACCATAACCGCAGTGCCATTATCGACTTCAGCTAATTGATGGTCACTCACATAACAGATTTTGACCACCCTCATATTATGGCGGGCACCTCTGAAAAGACCCTTTTTACGGCTCAGGTTAGGTTGTTTTGTATTTTTCATAATTAATTGATGCTGGTTCGGTTTGATTCGGTTTTCGAATGGTTGGAGTGACTGATTTTTAGATTTGATTAGTTCGTTTATCCGTTTTCCCGGGGCGTTTTCGCTCACATTGAGGCCTATCGGCGCAGGAATGCATAGAGGTCCTTGACTGTGCGCATCACCTCCTGCTGGTGATCAATCATGCTGAACAGGTCATTATCTTTCTTGGGATTGCGGTATTTCATATTTAAACAATAGATATTAATCTAACGCTGTAAAGATTAGTTTTTAAAGATTCAACAATTAAGGGGAGGTTTTCAGAGGTGCCCTGGCGGGTGAACGATTCATGCATCAGCAACAGGTGACTACAGCCGCGGGTGAAACGACCTAATCCAGCTGCACCGGTATCGGTGGCGGCTGCTTTGAGCCATGGACCGCGAAAGGAGCGTGGGCGACCCGCCCACATTTATCCTGGATGGCTGCAAGGGAGGGCGAGTCGCCCTCCCTCCTTTAAAGATATGGACAGGCTGTTGAAAAAAGCATCGATCTGGTTAAACCTAAAACATACCATTGACAGTATATACATGATCATGCATATACTAATTACACTAATGCAAGCCTCCGACCTCTACAAATGCATCGCTGATCCGCAGCGACTGCGCATTATTAATCTCCTAAATGAGGGCCCGCTGTGCGTCTGCCATCTGCAGGAGATCCTCGAAGCGACTCAAGTGAAAATGTCCAAGCAGCTCGCGATTATGAAGCAGCTCGGCATAATCGAAGCCAAGCGTGAAGGCACCTGGATGATCTACAGCCTCACGCAGCCAGT
>CAZIMR010000015.1:3359-8291 GCA_964540215.1 uncultured Puniceicoccaceae bacterium | reverse complement strand
TAATCGAAGCCAAGCGTGAAGGCACCTGGATGATCTACAGCCTCACGCAGCCAGTCAACGGGTTGATCCAAACCAATCTTGATTATCTGCTCGGCGGCCACTGCACCGAAGGCCAGCAACTCCAGCAAGACCTAATGACGCGCAACAAAATCGTCGATCAACTCGCCAAGAACTCTAGCGATTGCCCAAAATCTGTCTGCGGCGACAACACCTGCTGCTAATCCTCAGCCCTCAAGTCTCAGCCCTCAAGTCTCAGCTCTCAAGTCTCAGCTCTCAGCTCTCAAGTCTCAGCTCTCACTCAAATGACCGAACCATCCAACAACAATCTCAAGCCAAGCGACGCACCGAAACCAGGCTTCTTCAAACGCATCCTCACCAAGGTCGATACCGCGATGAAAGAAAAAGCCGACGAGCAAGCCAAGGACAGTTCATGTTGCTCAGGCGACGATAAGGGCAAAGGCGGCAAGTGCTGCTAACGCGAAGCACCACATCTTAATCCTAATCTTACTCTTAATCCCCGATTACCTAGTGCCAAAGCATGAGTAAAATTAAGAGTAGGATTAAGAAAAACTAACACACAACACATGCTCACAGAATTCATCGACCTACTGATCTACGATTGGGCGGGAATGGACCCCGAATCGCGATTCGCAGGCGCGGTCCACTTCTTCCTCTACGACACGATCAAAATCTTCATGCTGCTGGCGGCGATGATCTTTGTGATCGGCGTATTGCGCAGTTACTTACCCGAACACAAACTAAAGCAATGGATGAGCCGCGGGGGGCTGTGGGGCAATCTTATCGCCGCTCTGTTTGGCGCCATCACTCCGTTCTGCTCCTGCTCTTCGATTCCCATCTTTATTAGCCTGCTTCGTGCCGGTGTGCCGCTCGGCGTCACCTTCTCGTTCCTGATTACCTCACCAATCATCAACGAGTATCTTGTCGTATTGATGGCTGGCTCGTTTGGCATCCCCATTACAATTGCCTACGTCGGTAGCGGCCTGTTGATCGGCACAGTCGCTGGAGCTGTGCTCGGCAAGATGCGCTTAGAGAAGCATCTCGAACAAGACATCATCAATTCCAGCGACGGCGATAATGGTCCACAATCCTACACCTTTTTAGGCCGTATTCGCTATGGCTTGGACGAGTCCGTGCAAGTCATTCGCCAGATCTGGCTCTGGGTGCTCATCGGTGTCGGCATCGGCGCATTCATCCACAACTATGTGCCACAAGAAATGATCCACGGCCTAATGGAAAGCACAGGCATTTTCTCGGTGCCTATCGCCACCACACTCGGCGTGCCGATGTATGGTAGCTGTGCCGCCATTGTACCGATCGCCGTCGTGCTGTTTCAAAAAGGCATCCCGATTGGCACCGCGCTCGCCTTTATGATGGCCATGGCAGCACTCAGCCTACCTGAAGCCATCATGCTGCGCCGAACCATGCACCTCAAACTGATCGGCATGTATTTCGCAATCACCATCCTAGCAATCATCTTCACCGGCTACTTGCTCAACGCATTGGCTCAATACCTTTAAGTCCTGCATTCCACCCTTCACATCGTCTAACCATCACACTTCTTTTTTATGAAACCAAAAGTCCTCATCCTCTGTACTGGCAACTCCTGCCGTAGTCACATGGCCGAAGCCATCTTACGCGCTGCCGCTGGCGACCTCTTCGACGTCTTCAGTGCCGGCTCCAAACCAAAGGGCGCCGTTCACCCACTGGCATTGCAAGCAATTGAAGAAATCGACATCAGCACCGAAGGTCACACCTCTGACCATCTTGATCAATATCTCAATCAAGGTATAACCACGGTAATTACTGTCTGCGGCAATGCCGATCAAGTCTGCCCTACTTTTCCCGGCATGGTGAATCGCTACCACTGGGGCTTCGAAGATCCCCCACACGCTCAGCGCGAGGGCGAATCCGAAATCGACGCCTTCCGCCGCATCCGCGACGAGATCAAACTAGTCTTCGAAGCATACGCCGCTGGCTACCGAGAAGCAGTCAACGTGTAACATCAAAGCCGACATGACTATGGATGATAATAACAAGACAGGTATTAGTTTTTTCGAGAGATACTTAACGGTCTGGGTGGCTCTGTGCATGCTGTCCGGAATCCTAATCGGAAAATTCATTCCAGGCATCCCTGCATTCCTTGGAAAATTGGAATATGCAAATGTCTCCATCCCCGTTGCGGTGTTGATCTGGATTATGATCTACCCGATGATGATGAAGGTCGATTTCAAGAGCGTAAAAGACATTGGCAAAAATCCACAGGGCTTGTTCGTGACGTGGATCACCAACTGGCTGATCAAACCCTTCAGTATGTTCGGCATCGCTTGGCTGTTCTTTTACGTGATCTTCAAAAACCTAATCCCCGCTGAACTAGCCAAAGATTATCTGACTGGTGCGGTATTACTCGGAGCGGCCCCTTGCACGGCGATGGTCTTTGTCTGGAGTCACCTGACCAAAGGTAACCCAGCGTATACCGTAGTGCAGGTCGCGACCAACGACCTCATCATTCTTATCGCGTTTGTGCCGATCGTAAAATTCCTCTTGGGCGTCAACGATGTCTTCGTGCCATGGGATACACTGTTTTTATCAGTTACGCTCTTTGTTGTGATACCACTGACCGCCGGAGTCCTGACACGAGGCCATATGCTCAAACACAAAGGCTCTGATTACTTCGAAAATACATTCCTACCAAAATTTGGCAACCTGACCATCATTGGCCTGCTACTCACCTTGGTCATCATCTTCTCTTTTCAAGGCAATGTCATCCTCAACAATCCCTTACACATTGGGCTGATTGCGGTGCCTTTGATGATTCAGACCGTGCTGATCTTCTTCATCGCGTATCTTGCGGCGAAAGCGCTGAAACTGCCGCATAACATTGCGGCGCCCGCAGGCATGATTGGTGCATCCAACTTTTTCGAGCTGTCAGTGGCAGTCGCTATTGCCCTATTTGGAACCGCCTCGCCCGTCGCGCTGGTAACCATTGTCGGCGTCTTGGTTGAAGTGCCGATTATGCTCGGACTGGTCGGGTTTGCGAACAGAACCAAAAATTGGTTTCATGCCTAACGCTACAGCAGCGCACCGATTTACGTGCGACTACCAACTGATCAACGCTCGATACATATTGCCGAAAACAGTGAGGGCATCACAGCGCTGAGTCACCTTCGAGTCGTTTCTACAGTTTGCCATTCGAAGGACTTCACATAAATTCAGCCACATGAATAGCTCCAAAGGACTCTTAATTATTAGCACCGCACTTATTTTGTGCGGGTGCGCCAGTACGCCACAATCAATCGGCGGAAACTATGCCCTCGTGTCACTCTCAAGTACCGACACCACGCTTAATAAAGCAATCATCCTGCATGTTCGCGCAGACAGCATCGCGGGCTCAGGGCCAGTCAACCGCTGGCGTGCCGCGATCGACGATGGCGAGATTGGCCCGATAGTTAGCACACGCCGCGCGGGCCCACCGCAGCTTATGCAATACGAGTCCGACCTCATCAACGCCTTGGAAGGTGCCAAATTCGAGCTCGATGAAAACGGTATCCTGACCTTCAATAAAAAACGTAATGTGACGGTGACTTTTCAATACGTTGAACTCGAACCAGACACATCCAAGTAGCCACTGATGATGCGCTAGCTAAATCGAGCTGCATTGGCGGGAGGGATCTGCCTCTGTGCGCATCGCGACGACATAAGTTACATAGCCAGCGGTCGATATTGAGCTCGTCTCTCCCCGATTCTGTTAGCCAACCGGCGCAAACAGCTTCTCGACATATTTCGCGATTAAATCGTATTCTAAATTCACTCGGTCACCGACTTGCTTGGTATGTAGATTTGTCACTCCCATCGTATGCGGAATCAGCCAAATCGCGAAGCCTGACTCATCCACCTCAGAGACGGTCAGCGAGATGCCATCCACCGTGATACACCCTTTACTCACGATATACTTCAATTTGCCGGCATCGGGTTTAATCCGAAAAAAGAAATCCTTGCCGCGCGGCTCAATCGCCTCGATCACACCCGTGCCATCGACATGCCCCGACACGAAGTGTCCACCCATCCGTGTGCTCGGTAGCAGTGCCCGCTCTAGGTTCACCTTGCCACCTGGCCCGACCCCATCGATCGAAGTCAACCGCTTGCTCTCGGCGAGCAAATCGAACTCAATCCGCTGCGCATCAAACGCCACTGCGGTTAAGCAACAACCATTGACCGCGACACTGTCGCCCATTTGCAGATCCTGAGTCACCACGTCCGCGGCCAACACCAAGCGCCATGAATTTTGCTGTTCTTCAAAGGACACCACAGTCCCCGTTTCTTCGATGATTCCTGTAAACATATACTTGAATAAATCGACTCCCGCGGATTTGTCGCCAAAAAAGCCACGCCGATGTAAAGCTGGGCGCGGCTGTAAAATTTGATGTACCCAGTCTAGTGTGACCCTTCGCATCAAGATTACCTGCAACCACCACGCAGGCAGGCACGGCCAGTCCATGTCATGCACCACGCCAAAATAGCCAAAAAGCGCACCACCTAGGCTTGACATAGATTCAAACACTCCTTTTCTCAGCATCTTTTCAAATTGGACGCCAGAGTAGCTCAGTGGTAGAGCAGAGGACTCATAAGCCTTTGGTCGGCAGTTCAAATCTGCCCTTTGGCACCATTTTGAAAACATAAACCTCTCGTGAAAGCGGGAGGTTTTTTTGTGCTAGTAGCAATGCGGAGGGCATATTCAAAACTTCAAATGTGACTCAAGCTGCCCAGAGGGCACCCGCTACAGTCATCCTACGCTGCGCTGCGGACGGGGCCTTCGCCCCGCCATCTCCGTGCTGTCGCACAACGTCTGCCCTTTGGCTCCATTTTGAAAACATAAACCTCTCGTGAAAGCGGGAGGTTTTTTTGTGCTAGTAG
>CAZIMR010000015.1:0-3259 GCA_964540215.1 uncultured Puniceicoccaceae bacterium | reverse complement strand
CAATGCGGAGGGCATATTCGAAACTTCAAATGTGACCGAAGCTGCCAAGAGTCACCCGCCCACCATCTCCGTATTATCGCACTGCACTTGCCCTTTGTGAAAATTCTGGAAACAATGATAATCAACTACTTAATCCTAAAATCGGAGTCATTTCTTATTGCCCACAGCTCAGGCACCAAGAGCGAGAGCTCGTTGATATTGGACCAAAAGTGGACAACTTCGGACACAAATGTGGCACTTTATGGCACTAAACTAAATGTGTGTATGATTTGTAAACCAACGACGCTCGTGCATTATTATCTTTTAATCACTGGGTATGCATATCCAAAAAAGTGGTCAGTTCATTTAGAACTGACCGCAATGTTAGCGTACTTGGGCTAAAAGAAGTTGCCGCTTCTTTTAGCCCTTTTTCTTGCTCGGCACTTTTACCTTTTGGGCAAAAGTGGTGCTTTTGTGGCTGTCCGCGTATTTTTTGGTTACGAATCTGCCCGTCATAGCACTTTGATAAACTGTCCTGGATGTCATTTAATATTTGCTGTTCCTTTCTATGATTTCACTTATGCGTGAAACTAACGTAAAGTCTAAGCTTCTAAAGCGCGCTGTCAAATAAATGAACACCGCATATTGTATATTTCACAACACACGACCACTAGGTATAGTAATTATCCTTATTTCATTCACAGCACAGTGTGAGCAAATGGAATAAACCAAAGCCCAACAACTGAGCTGCACCCAAGCAGCAGACGAGGAGACCCTTCGACCCAATCCAATTAAACAGGCCTATGACACAGCCAAGCCAATATAGCCAATCCTCGCTCTTTTTACATTTTGACCGCTAAGTTAGCTCGCTCCCATTTTCGCAGGCTGCAAACATGGAACTGATCGATAATATCAACCGCCTCCTCGGAGATCGCTTCAAGGACGTCCTACGTTCCAAATCCAAAGTCAAAATTGCAGCCTCCACCATCTCGATCTTCGCATTTGAGGCACTTCGCAAGGAACTGAAAAAGGTTGAGTCCTTTGAGTTCACCTTTACCTCCCCCACTTTCGTCGCAGCGTCCGACCTCCGAACTCCGAACTCCCCTAGTCGACCAACTCTGGGAGCTTCGTCTCGGTGTTGATTGCGATACGACCTTCGCCATTGAGCACACTCAAGAGGCGCGTGCCAATAAAATCGGCGCGCCAAGTGCGCAGCATCCGGTGGCGCTCGGGGTCGGCGACTTCGGCTTCGAGGACAAATGCGGTGACGTCGGCACGGTTGCCAATCAGGGGCGGATCGATGTCAGCCGCCAAGCAAATGCCTTTAATCAATGCCAACGTCAGGTCGACGCGAGATTCGTAGCCGTCATCAGGGGACGGTCCCCGGTGGCGACCGTTGGGCAATTCAGGCAGGTCCCCTGCGATGCCACGTTCAATCGCCGCCCAGATCTTCGAGCGATTGCGCTCAAGTGCGCGCTCTGTGAGTCCACGGCTGGGCTGAATCGCTTCAGCGGATTCCGGTGGGCGTTTCATTAAGGAGATGATCGCATCGTCGGATAAAATAAAATTGCGCGGCAAGTTGCGTTGTCGAGCCTTGATCTCCCGCCATGAGCCAAGCGAACGGACGATGTTACGCTGCTGATTAGTCAGTGAACCGCTGCCCCGCACGCGCGGCATATCAGCCTCGGGGTCGAATTCTTGATAGAGATCTTCGTTCTCGTAATGCTTCATCTCGTCGATGATCCACTGCTTGCGACCGAGGGCATCGGCCTTGTCCATAATTTCCTCCATCAAACGGGTCGAGTAACGCACGTCATCTTCGGCATATTCCATCTGCTTATCAGTGAGCGGACGTGCGACCCAGTTGGAGCGCGTCTCGGATTTGTCTAAGCGCACTTTCATGAGGGTCTTAAGCAGTTCACTGAGGGAGATCGTTGATGAAAGACCAACAAAGCCTGATGAGCGCTGCGTATCGAAAATATTTTTGGGGTAGGCACCACAGGCGCGTTTGAGGATAGTCAGGTCCTGCTGGGCATCATGCAGTATCTTAACCGTATTGGGGTCTGCCATGAGGGTGGCAAAGGGCGACCAGTCTTCAATCGCAGGAGCGTCGATCAGCTCACAATGGCCATCGGGATAGCCGATTTGTACTAAACCAAGGGTAGGGTAATAGGTGCGGTCCCACACAAATTCGGTATCGATGCCGACTGCACCAGCCGATTGGGCGGCTTGGACTGCATCTGCGAGGGCTTCTGTCGTGGTAATCATGTGCTAACAAAGTCACTAAAACCAACACCATTGGAAAGCAGAATCTCAACTGGAATGGCGTTATTACTCTTTATAGACGTAAAAATACCCCTCACTAGCCTTGATGCCGCCGCAACTTTCGTTCAAACCTAACTAATTACACCAACAAACTTCCTCGATTCCGAAGCGACCTAACAACATAAATGGAGACCATCCCCAGCATACGCGTTGAAAACCTTACCCGCCAGTTCGGCGGGCTCACTGCGATTAAGGACGTTAGCTTCACCGTCAACCGCGGCGAAGTCGTCGGCTTCCTGGGACCCAACGGCGCAGGAAAGAGCACAACCATGCGGATTTTATCCGGAATCATGCCAGCAACCTCTGGCTCGGCATGGGTCAGCGGCGTCGCCGTCGCGCAAAATCCGTATTTAGTGAAACAGCGGGTCGGCTACATGCCGGAAAACAATCCACTGCCGGACGACATGCGGGTAATCGAGTATTTACGCTTCCGCGCCCAACTCAAAGGCGTCTCTAGCCGCATGTTGCGAGACACTGTGCAAGAGGTCATGGAGACCTGCGACCTCGCCCGTACGGCTCGCCGCAAGATCATCGGCACTCTCTCGAAAGGCTTTCGGCAGCGCGTGGGTATCGCCGATGCGCTCCTGGGCAACCCTGAGGTCATTATTATGGATGAGCCGACGATCGGCCTCGATCCGCATCAGATTCAAGGCATCCGTAAACTGATTGATAACCTGCGCGGGCGCTTAACTGTGGTCCTATCGAGCCATATCCTACCGGAAATCGAACGCTCTTGTGACCGCGTGATTATCATAAACCGTGGCCGCATCGTCACCAGTGGCACCAGTGACAGTCTACGGCAGGAATTCCTGCCAGGCAATCGTTTCGAACTGCAAGTCGCAGGCACTGAGCGCAGCGTGACCGAAGCGCTAGCAGCCAAGGGCTTTAAAGTCCAGATTTTACAAAGTGAAACTCGCGAAGACACTATCCTGAACCTCACTTTATGTGCTGAAGG
>CAZIMR010000014.1:0-10589 GCA_964540215.1 uncultured Puniceicoccaceae bacterium | reverse complement strand
TCGTGGCGACGGTTCAATTCCTCATTCTCGGGCTGGCAGGAGTGCTCACAGCATTCGCACTCGGCTACGATTTAACCATCGCGCTCTACCTCGGCTGTGCACTCTCGGCTAGTTCAACACTAGTGGTGGTACGCCACTTACAACACCGTCGCCAAATGTTCGAGCCCTTTGGGCGACTAGTGCTCGGCGTGCTATTGGTTCAAGACCTATTCATTATCCTAATTATGGTGGCACTGCTCAAGGCTCCCGACGGACCTCTTGAGAGTTTTTTCGCGCTCTCCCGTTCGATCGGGCTGGGTTGTGTGGCGATCGGCATCCACCGCTGGTTTGTGCCTTGGGTCACGCGCCGTCTCAAACTCGATGACGAAGAGTTAATGCTCGGCGCGCTCGGCATCCTATTTATTTTTTCTGGGCTCGCCTACCTGCTCAAACTGCCGTTCCTAGCAGGCGCGTTCTTTGCCGGATTCTCGATCTCCGCCTTCCCAATGAACGGGCTGGTGCGCGGCATGCTCGGCTCGCTCTCGAGTTTCTTCCTCGCGCTGTTCTTCATTGGTGTCGGCGCTGCGCTCACGCTTCCACCCGGCGACATGCTCTGGCACAGCTTGATTTTTATCGTCGTGCTGATTGTGGTCACCGTCGGGCTGGTTTCGGCGGTTAGCGAGGCTGTCGGCTACTCCACACGCACCTCGATCGAGGCCAGCATCCTCCTTTCACAGACCAGTGAGTTCTCGCTCTTGCTTGCACTCGCCGGCATGGCTTCTGGTCAAATCAGCGCCGAGCTATTTTCCATGATTACACTCATTACGGTGAGTACGATGACGCTCACGCCGCTCATTTCGCGGGACAAAATCGCGTGGTGGCTGATGAAACTACATCCACGCTATCGCCGCGGTGAGCTCGACTGCGCAACTTTACACAACCATGCTGTATTGCTCGGCTATGGCCGGGCTGGCCGCCAGACCCTACAGGCCTTTAAAGAGCATGGCATTGCCGCGATTGTCATCGACGACGACGCCGCCGTCATTCGTAAACTGATTGCAGCCGATGTGCGCTGCATCCAAGGCGACGGCTCCAATAAGCGCCTATTAAAACAAGCGAACTGCCGCGGAGCCAAAGTCGTGATTTGCTCAATGCGCCGTACCCGCGACTCAAAAATAGCGCTCGATTATCTCAAAAAACATCCGACTAAGGTGTTTATTCGCACCTTCGAACCGGACGAAACCGAATTCGTCAAAAACTCTGGCGGCATTCCCATCGAAACCGCGCGTGCCTCGGCTCACAACATGCTCGAGTGGTTGGATGTGAATTTGTAGGAGCGATTAAACTCCCGCCCAACAACCAACGCCTACTTCGCGTTAGCCGCGACCAGCTTGTAGAAATCAACGAACAGTGCGTCGGCATCGTTGGGACCAGGGGCCGCTTCCGGATGATACTGGACGGAAAAGACCGGCTTATCCTTGAGACGCAGGCCTTCGACCGTGTCATCATTCAAATTAATCTCGGTGACGATCGCGCCCGCCTTCTCCAGCTCTTCACGCGTGGACGCAAAGCCATGATTCTGCGCAGTAATCGAGACCTTGCCAGTCTCGAGGTTCTTCACTGGCTGATTGCCACCACGGTGGCCGAATTTGAGCTTAAAGGTCTTCGCGCCGATGGCGTGCGTAATGATTTGATGGCCGAGGCAGATACCAAAGGTCGGGTAATGCTCGATCAACTCTTTCACCGTCTTGTGCGCATAATCGACTGCACCTGGATCGCCGGGGCCGTTCGACAGGAATACACCGTCGGGGTCGAATGCTTTAATCTCATCCGCTGTCGTGTTCGCAGGAAAGACCTGCACATCGAAACCATGATGCTGTAACTTGCGGTAGATTGAGAACTTTGCCCCGAAATCCATCGCAGCCACTTTGTAGCGCTTAGTAGGTGCGGCATCGGAGAGCAATTGCGTGCCAGGCACCGTGAACGGCGTCGACTGCAACCCTTCTGGATCCCATTGATAGGCTTCCTTGGCAGTCACTTCCTTAACAAAATCAACGCCAACGAGACCACCAAAGTCCTTGGCGCGCTGCACTGCATCTTGGTCTGAAATATTTTCCGTGCTGATGCATGCCTTGAGCGCACCAGATACGCGGAGCTTCTTAGTGATCGCACGTGTATCCACGCCTTCGATACCCGGAATACCCGCCGCAGCGAGGTAGTCCTGAATCGATGTATTGCTGCGCCAGTTACTCGAGACCGGACTGACTTCGTGGACGATGAAGCCCTTCACTTTGGGCCCATCGGATTCGACATCGTCTGGGCAGATGCCGTAGTTACCAATCTGCACCGCAGTCATCGTAACGATTTGTGAGAAATAAGAAGGGTCAGTCAGGATCTCCTGATAGCCGGTCATGCTAGTGTTAAAGCAAGCCTCCCCTACATTCGTTGCCTGCGCCCCAAAAGCGCGGCCACGAAAAATTGTTCCGTCTTCAAATGCAATAATTCCTGTTTGAGTCGTTTTAGCCATCTTAGCGGAGGAGCAAAAAGAGAATCTCGCGCCATGCAAATCAAAAGCGGCACTTCCTTATAGATCAGGTGTGATTTTTTGCTCAGCAACTACTCGGGGTCACCGCGTGAGAGGGCCTCGATCGGTAGATCAGGGAGCCTCTGAATTAGCCCAATACCTCGCGTAGGGTCGCCATCGCCTGATCCGCAGCGTCGAGTTGTACCCAATAAATCATATCGCGGCACTTTTTCTCATTGGTAATTAATCCCGCTTGACGAAGAATTCGCAAATGGTGCGACGTCGCTGGCTGCGATAGTCCGATCCGCTCTGCGATCTTAGATACATTGCAGGTATTTTCACAGGTTGGCTCGGATGGCAAAATCTTCAGGATTTGTAAGCGCACCGGATCCCCAAGTGCCCACAGCTGCTTGGCAAGCGAATCGAGGTCGAGATCTGTTTCTGGAGTAGACATTGACTTATTTAAGTATATGAATACGTAAATAGGACTATTCGGCAAGCCAGAATTCCCATCGAGCCATTCGATTTGATGCTGCTTTTTTAATTACACAGTTTTAATTTCTAATCCCTGCTCCATGTATCCAGACGACTCTCTCTCAAATTGGCATAGCGGCCAGGGGCACTGGCCTAACGTATCGCCCGATCTCTGGCAGGACTGGAAGTGGCAGCTCAGAAATCGCATCACTTCATTGGAACAGCTGGAGCAATACCTCAAACTAACACCCGACGAGCGAGCCGGCTGCCTATTCGCCAAAGACAAACTAGCGCTGGCGATCACGCCTTACTTCTTCAATCTGATTGACCCGAACGATCCGAATGATCCCGTGCGTCGCCAAGTCGTGCCGCATGCTGGCGAGATGCAGACCGCGCCCGAGGAGTTGCTCGACCCCGTCGGCGAAGAAAACACCAAGCCGGTCGATGGCATCGTGCACCGCTATCCAGACCGCGTGCTGTTTCTGGTCACCGACCGCTGCGCGTCATACTGCCGCTATTGCACCCGCAGCCGTCTCGTCTCCAATGCGCAGGATTATAACTTCCACCCAGAGTTCGAGAGTGGCCTCGAATACATCCGCACTCACCCTGAAATTCGCGATGTGCTACTCAGCGGCGGCGATCCATTGCTCTTGTCCGACAAAAAACTCGACTACCTACTCGGCGAGCTGCGCAAGATCCCACACCTCGAATTTATCCGTATTGGTTCACGAATCCCAGTGTTTTTGCCTCAACGCATCACACCCGCGCTCTGCGAAATCTTCAAAAAGCACGGCCCGATCTGGCTCAGCATCCACGTCAACCACCCGAACGAATGCAGCCACGAACTGCGCGATGCCTGCGAGCGGCTGTCCTTCGCGGGCGTGCCGATCGGCAACCAATCGGTGCTACTCAAGGAGGTGAACGACGAGGCAGAAACGATGAAGTCACTGATTCACCGCCTGCTGATGATGCGTGTGCGGCCCTACTATTTGTATCAATGCGACCTGATAACTGGTAGCGCTCACCTTCGAGCCGACGCCCGCAAGGGGATTGAGATCATCCGTGCCCTGCGTGGCCATACGACTGGGTATGCGATTCCACAATTCGTAATCGATGCACCCGGCGGCGGCGGCAAAGTGCCAATCAATCCGGAATACGTTAAAGAAGTGACCGATACCGAAATCATTATGCGCAATTTCCAAGGTCAGGAATATCGCTACCCCCTGATCAACTCTGCCGATCACCCTATCGACACACACGCGCCGACCATCGATCCGATCTTAGTTTAAACGACTCAAAAGTCACACAGTCGTAGAAATTGTGGGCGTTTTTAACATTGCGATTCGATTCCCAGCGTCTTTTCTGTGGTTTTTCTAGCCAATCAAACCAGAGACAATTAGATGACTACATTTTTTGCGATTTTCGGAAGCCTTGGGCTCTTTCTTTACGGAATGAAAGTAATGAGCGAGGGCCTGCAAAAGGTCTCTGGCGAAGGGCTACGCGCACTGATCCGCAACATGACGCGGAATCGACTGTCTGGCATCATCAGCGGTACACTGATGACCACGCTCGTGCAGTCCTCCAGTGCGACGACCGTGATGATCGTCAGCTTCGTGAACGCGCGACTACTGACCCTCACCGAGTCAATCGGCATGATCATGGGTGCCAACCTCGGCACCACCACCACATTCTGGATCGTCGCCTTCTTGGGCTTCAAGTTCAGCCTCGCCAAGATCGCTCTACCCTGCGTCGGCATTGGCGTCGCGATGATCTTCTTCAAGCGTTCGAAAGTTCGTGATTCAGGTGAAGCACTGATCGGCTTCGGTCTCCTCTTCCTCGGCTTGAGCTTGCTCAAAAAAACCGTGCCTGACGTTAAATCAAATCCCGAGCTATTCTCATTCCTAGCAGACTGGAGCGGCCTCGGTTATGGATCTGTGGCGATTTTCTTCGCCTTCGGAGTGCTGCTAACTGTACTAGTACAATCTTCGTCGGTTGCTGGTGCGATCACACTGACACTAGCCGCCAAAGGCTGGATTGGCTACGAAGATGCCGCCGCCATCGTTTTGGGCGAAAATGTCGGCACTACGATTACCGCCAACCTCGCATCAATGACGGCTGGCACAGAAGCCAAGCGCGCTGCCCGTGCCCACTTCATGTTCAACATGGTTGGTGTGCTCTGGATGGTCCCCTTATTCGGCATCTTTGCTGGTTTTATCGACAAGATCACACCAGGCGATGCGAACGACCCTGTCTACACACTCTACCATCTCGCACTGTTCCACACGATGTTCAACCTGACGAACATCTGCCTGCAGGTGCCATTCGTCAAACAGCTGGCACAACTCGCCACCAGAATGGTGCGTGAAAAAGAGAATGGCCCGGCAGGGGACGAACACATCACTTACCAAGCACCTAATCTGCCGCAAACGGGTGAGATCAACCTCGCCGAAGCTGAACGTGAGATCAGAGGCATGGCCGAACTCACTCAAGAGATGTTCCGCGGCTTCAATGAAGTTTACGAAAATCCCGACAAGGACCTCTCCACGCGGGTCAAGGAGCTTAAAGCAATGGAAGAGCGCAGCGATCGGCTCGCCTTCGACATCACCCAGTATTTGATCTACTGCACCTCTTCAGAACTCAGCCGCGAGCGCCTAAATGAAGTGACTGTGATGCTTCGCGTCATCTCCGAACTCGAAGAGATTTGCGACTGTGCCTACAACCTCGTTCGACTTGCCCAGTTAAAATACAACAAGCAACGCGTGCTTCCCGAGGGCACTCAAGAAGCGATCCGCAACTTCTGTGGTCCAGTGGACCAATTCATGAGCTTCTATATTCAGAGCCTCACCAAAAAAGTCACGTTGGCCGATATCGAAGTCGCCCAGCAACTCGAAGACACCATCGATGCCTCTCGTAAGAAACTACGTAAAGAAGCCGTGCGCCGGATGAGCGACCAAGCCAATATCAAGTCCGAGATGCTCTACATCGACATTCTCAACAATATCGAGGGCATCGGCGATCACTCGCTCAACATTCTAAAGCTGCTCAGTCAGATCGACTAAAGCCGGGGGCCGCGTTGGACGCTGATTGTTGGACTTGCTCGTTGCAAAGAGCCACCGTAGCGAGCGGCTTGACCATGCGAACCCTTTGACAATTCCTCTATTGCAGTTGAGTTAACAGACGAATGAAGCGACTTATATGTAGCAGCGTTATCCTGTTGGCGCTTATTTGTGGGCCCACCGAACGACGTGTGCATGCGAGTGACACGAACTTACAGCATTCGTTTAGTTCATGGGATCATTTTTCGTTCAAGATCGAAGACACTAAGTGCCGTATCAGCATCGCCTCGGTAAAGCTCTCAGTGAGCGAGTTAACGCCCCAAGACGGCAACCTAGTTGCCACCTATACAATCAATGTGCCGCTGAAACCGTCAGAAAATGACCAAGGCCTCATCGTCCTTCCGATTGACCTCACAGTCGATCAGCTACACGAACACGGCGGCGTGCTGCGAGGCAAAGCTCACAGTTACCAAACAGGAAGAGTGCCAAGCACCATCATTTGCGAAATCGGCTCCAATCAGACCAAGAGTATTCAGCTCAAAATCATCACGATTAAACGCACCATGAATTTTAAGTCACGCTACACCATGACCGAATCGAACGACGGGAGCTAACGCGCCGCGCTCTCGCCCCCTTCCCTCGACGACCGCTCGAAGCCACTACGCGCTGCCACGTAGAATCAAGCGCACACCATCGAGCCGCAAGTGCGCCTTGGCAATATGCCGCGTCACGTCGGTGATTACATTTTCGGCGATCTTGATCTCCTGCTCACGTACGTTCGGGTTCACCTTACGCAACTCTTTTAAGCGCTTGGCCTCACCATCCAAGCGCGCATGTGCCGCTGTCATAGCGATCTGCAGCAAAATCGATTTTTGCTCGCGCGCATGGCCGCGGGCGGCTTTCAGCATTTCCGGCACTAATGCCTGCAGCAATTCAGGATTCTGCTTCAAGCGAAACGCCTCCTCATCACGCGCGTGTTTGTTGACAAACGCATGGCCATAATCCTGCGAGCAATCCTGCCCAGCCATGTCGACCACGACGCGCACTGGAGTCGGCGGTAAAAAGCGATCCACATGCAACCGCGCCGGCGCCACGCTCTCTAAAACAAACACGGCCTCAATTAAAATTGGCGGCGCATCCACCGCGTTCCCAACCCACACCACGATCGAGCTATTGCCCTTTTCTGAGCTCAGCACCAAATCGATCGAGCCACGCACCATCGGGTGATCCCAAGTTAAAAAGCCGACGTCCTCGCGCCCCAACGCCCGCTTACGGTCACAGGTCACCATCATGCCCTCTTCCGGTAATCCCGGAAAGGAGTCGGCAAACATTTGCCCCGGCGACAGATGGTAGCTGCGGTCTTCGATATCCTCAACCGTCACGCCGAAGTGATCAAAGATGCGGTTCATGAATTGATCCAGCGTGCGATCGCTATCTTGCACACGAATATGATCCACCAACTCACTGGCGACCTCTTCACGGAATGAGTTCAGCGCAATCAAACGGTCCTGCCCCTGGCCTAACTTTGCCTCCAGCTCCTTGCGGAAGTCGCGACTCGCCGCGATCAGCTCCTGCGCCTGCTTCAGCCGCGCCGGATCGCCCTCGTGATACACCGGCCCAAGCGTGCGAATCGCTGCACCGAACTCTTCTAAATACGCGTAGCCACCCTTAAGCGAATGCTCCACCCCATCGATGCCCTCATGGTGCCAGCGCATCAACAGCTCCGTGCAACTATGCTCCAAATAGGGCAAATGCACCTTAATCGTTTCCGTCTGACCGATACGGTCGAGGCGGCCAATGCGCTGCTCCAGTAGTTCTGGGTTGAGCGGCAAATCAAACAGCACCAGATGATGCGCAAACTGGAAATTACGCCCCTCGCTGCCAATCTCAGAGCACAATAATATCCGCGCGCCATCCGCTTCGGCAAACCACGCCGCATTGCGATCGCGCTGCACTAACGTTAGGTCTTCGTGAAAGACCGCCGCCTTGACGTTGATCTCTTCGCTGAGCGCCTCAAAAATCGCCTGCACTTTCTCCTTCGTACGGCAAATTAACAGCACCTTCTCATCGCCCAATTCGCGCAGCAGATCCGCCAGCCATTTAATCCGCGGCCCATGTCGATAGTCCACCGGCTCCTCAGACTTAGTGGCAGTCGCATCCAAATCAAACTCATGCAATAAACGCGCCTGCAACTCCCCCGCTGAGAGTGTCTTACTGGGACTAAGTTTTTGCGGCAACGCCTTGCGCTCCGGAAAACCAGTCAGCGAATCCCGGGAATTCCTAAAGATCACACGCCCCGTGCCATGGCGATCCACCAACTCGTCCAACAGTGCCTTACGATCCTTCAAGCGCGTTGCAAATTCGGCATCCGAATATTCGTCAAAAACCGCGCGCAGGAACGCGCTCTCGTCCTTGGTCAGCTTCTTGCCATTTAGCAGCTTGCCTGCCACCGCAGCGACTTCGGTATAGCTCGCCTGCTCTTCCTTAAATTTATCTAGATCAGGGTAGCGCTCCGGATCGAGCAGACGCAGGCGCGCAAAGTGCCCCTCCGCGCCGAGCTGTTCGGGCGTAGCGGTCAATAGTAGCAGACCATGACTCTTGCGGGTCAGTGCCTCGACCAGTTGATACTCGGGGCTCACCAGTTCCGGCGTCCATTCCAAGTGGTGCGCCTCATCGACCACCAACATATCCCACTTCGCAGCAGTCGCATGCTTGGCCCAACGCTCATCCGCCAGCAACGTGCTGATGCTGCAGATCACTAACTGCTCCGACATAAACGGATTCTCATCTGGCTCGGAATCTAGGATCGACTGACAACGGTCGGCATCAAACAAATGGAACCACAGGTTAAAACGGCGCAGCAGTTCAATGAACCACTGGTGCACCAACGACTCCGGCAACACGATCAACATGCGCTCAGCGCGTCCCGTCAAATGTAGGCGATGCAAAATCAAACAGGCCTCAATCGTTTTACCCAGCCCCACTTCGTCCGCCAACAACACGCGCGGCATGTAGCGATTCGCCACTTCTGCAGCGATGTAAAGTTGGTGCGGAATCAAATCGATCCGTCCACCCGTAAAACCTGCCACATCCGACTGACGCATCGCATGTTGCCGCGCGATCGTCTCGAAACGCAGCGCAAACGCGTTGGACTGATCAATCTGTCCACCGATCAGGCGATCCTCTGGCTTGCTGAAGCTAATAGTATCCGCCAACTCCGCCTCGGGCAGCTCCACGCCACCACCGACATAGATCAGCAGGCCATCCTCATCACGCACCGACTCGACCAGCACAGTTGCGCCGCTTTGCGAATGGATCGAATCGCCGACGCGAAACTCGACCCGCTTAATCGGCGCATTGGCGGGTGCATACAAGCGCGCTTCGCTCGCTGCGGTAAAAATGAGCCGTATTTGGTGCCGCGAAACCGACTCCAATATGCCGAGCCCGAGTTCCGGTTCCGTCTCGCTAATCCAGCGCTGTCCGATCTTAAAATCTGCCATTGCGGAAACGTCGACCAGCGGCGAGCCCTTGTCAAAGCGAAGCTTTGCGAAATATGACATTAGAGAATAGAAACCTAAGGCGGTAGAGCCGAGAACGGAGATACTTTAATCGCCTGTCCTTCAAAATGCCTTCACGTCTCCTCTCTCAGGCCCCAGCTTCGCGCGCAGCGTAGCCGCTTGGATTCGCCTGATGCCAACGCCATGCGGTCTCGATGATCGCTTGCACATCTGGATATTGAATCTCCCAGCCCAACTCTTGCTGGGCCTTCGATGAATCGGCATACAGCGCAGCCGGATCGCCAGCACGCCGTGCATCCTCAATCACGGGCACTCTTAGCCCCGTCACAGATTCAACCGCGTCAATAATTTCACGAACCGAGCTTGGGCGGCCCGTGCCTAGATTATAGAAATAACTAGCGCCTGGATGTTTTAATTTATCGAAGACCGCAATGTGCGCCCGCGACAGATCATCGACATGCACATAGTCGCGCAAACAGGTGCCATCCGGCGTCGGATAATCCGTGCCAAAAATTCGGATGTTCTCACGCCGACCAGTCGCCGCATCAATCACTAGCGGAATCAAATGCGTCTCCGGGGAATGGTCTTCACCAATCGCACCATCTTCCGCGGCGCCGGCCGCATTGAAGTAGCGAAACGCCGCGAAGCTTAAACCGTAGGCGTGCGCAAACGACTTTAAGATATTTTCCACGTCCAACTTGGTCTGACCATACGGATTAATCGGTGCCTGATGGGTCGTTTCTACGATCGGCAAGACCTCCGGCTCACCAAACGTTGCGCAGGTCGAAGAAAACACGAACTGCTTCACGTCATTTTCGAGCATACTTTCCAGTAAGCGCAAGGTCGCGACCACATTGTTTTCGTAATACTTCAGCGGATCCTCGACCGACTCCCCGACAAAGGCAAACGCCGCGAAATGCATCACCACCTCGATCTGCTCATCCCGCAGTATCTGCCCGACAGCCTGCCGATCGCCAAGGTCACATTCATAGAAAGGCACCGCCGCATGCACTGCCTGGCGATGGCCGAAAATAAAAT
>CAZIMR010000013.1:3149-10620 GCA_964540215.1 uncultured Puniceicoccaceae bacterium | reverse complement strand
GCGGTCTGAAGTGTGGGTTGTTTGTGGGCGGGTCGCCCACACTCCTTGCTAGTTCTTTGAACTCCAGCTTTCGCCGCGAATCCAGTCGATTAATTGACCGATCGACGTGTGCTTTGCCTGGTTCCCGTTGCGAGCCACTGCCCACTCGGTGTGATCGTCTGTATCGACAACTTGGATACTGAGTGCACTTTTCTCGTCGGACTTTGCGATACCGAACCCTAGCCGTTCCAGCGCTCTGCGCGTCCAGAGTGCGTGGATGCTGTCCCCTTCAATGTGCGCCTTGAGGCAAGGGTTGGGATGGGCGCGGAAGGAGCCGCGTTCGGCGTCCCAGTCTAAGTTCTCATTGGCAAAGATAGCTGCAAACTCGCCGCTCATGGCGAGTTCCTCGGGGTAGCCTTGGATCAGTTGGCCATCAGTCGTGATCATCCAGAGGCGGTCCGCAAAGCGTAGTGCTAGGTCAAGGTCGTGCGTCGAAAGCAGTAGCCCCATTTGTTCGCGATGGGCCAAGTTGCGCAGGATGGTCATCAGCTCCACGCGGCGCGGGAGATCTAAAAATGCGGTTGGTTCGTCCAAGAGCATCACTTGCGCTTCTTGTGCCAGCGCGCGGGCGATCGATATCTTTTGGCGTTCGCCATCGCTCAATTCTGCGATCTGTCGTGCTTCGAGGCCTTCCGCGCCGACTGCCTTGAAGGCCCATTTGATGCGCTCTTTATCGTGTTGGTTGAGTCCGCCCAGCCAGCCGGAATACGGGTGGCGTCCCAATGCAACCAGCGAGTAGGCGTCCATCATGCCAACCGGTAGTGCCTCAGTTAGGACGACGCTGATCATGCGCGCGCGTTCGCGCGGCGAGATGCTGTGAAAGGTCTGGCCTTGAAGCTTTAATGAGCCACTGAGTGGCGCTTGCATGCCTGCAAGTGTGCGGATCAGCGTCGATTTCCCGGCGCCGTTGGGCCCCAGTAAGCAGATGAATTCGCCTGCGTTGAGTGCGAGATTCAGTGCTTCGGCCACGCAGGTTTCCTGGCCCCGATGGCTATAGCCAATGCTTAGCTTCGTCGCGGTGAGATGATCTGTATGCAGCGCAGGGTTCATCCGAACAGTCGTTTAAGGTTTCGTTGCTTGATCAGTGCCGCGATGATCACGGGCGCACCGATCAGCGCGGTAATGGCATTGAGCGGTAGCGATACGTCGAGTCCGGGGCCGCGGGCGATAAAGTCGGCACTGAGCGAGAGCAGCGCGCCCACGATTATCGACGCGGGGATCAATATACGGTGGCTGCTGGTGTGAAACAGGTAGCGGCTGAGGTGCGGCGCGGCGATGCCGAGGAAGCCGATCGGGCCGCAGAAGCCAGTGACTGTGCCAGCGAGGATCGAAGCCGCAAATAGGATGGTGATGCGCGCGCGTTGTGTGCGCGTGCCGACGCTTTCGGCATAGCGCTCGCCGAGTAGCAGGGCATCGAGTGGTTTGACGAACAGTAGGCTGATTCCGAGCGCGCCGAGAATTGCTGGGGCAAACGCGCGCATTTGCGTCCAACTGACGTTACCGTAATCCCCAAACGACCAACTCAGGAACGACTGTAAGCGCTCGGCCATACTGAAATACATCAGAATACTCACCAGCGCGCCGACTGTGTAGCTGATCATTAGGCCGATGATCAGCACCGACATGATGTCTACTTTTCGGGACAGCAGCAGCACGGTGAAGAGCGTGATCGCTGCGCCGCCACTGGATGCCAGAATCAGTAAAATCTGCCCTGAGACACCGAGGCCTGCTGTCAGGCTGAGCCCTGCGGGTGCGAGTGCGAGTAGCACGATCGCCACACCGAGGCTGGCACCTGAGTTGACGCCCAATACGAAGGGGTCGGCCAGGGGATTACGAAAGATGGTTTGCATCATTAAGCCGGCAGTGGCGAGTGCCGCGCCAGCGAGAATCGAGGTCAAGATGCGGGGCAGGCGAAAATCGATGACGATTTGCTGCAAGACGGGGTCAATGTCGGGTGCACCAGTCAGGGCTTTGAACACTGTTTCGATACTCAGAGCGGTGCTGCCGATGCACGCGCTCAACCCGGCCACCGAGAGCACTGCCAAGCCCAGCAAGGCAAACAGCGTTGCGCTGCGACGGGGTGAGGCGTGTGGATTGGCGGTGGACATGGTGACCTGGTTATTTCTGTAGCGTATCAGCGCCTATTTCAACTGTTCGTAATAGATAAATTCCCAGTCCGGCATTCGCTCGGGATGGAAGACTTTGATCAGGTCAGCGAGTACGTCGTCGGGGTGCACGATGCCGCGCTCCCAAATCGAATTGCCGCCGCTGGCCGTGCGTTGCTTGGTATTGTTAAATACGTGGCCAGTTTGACCAGCGTGAAATTTCTGAAAGCGTGGATCGGCTGCGTAGAGCTCTTTGAGGCTGCGGTAAAAGCTAGGGTTGATCCAGATGTCGGCATGGGCGGCTTTGAGGAACACGCGCTCGGTATCGAGCGGGATGGCGCCACTGCCAGGCACGTCGGCCCAGAGGTAAGCGCCGCCGGCATCGCGGATTGTCTGTGCAGTATAGCTTTCGCCTCCAGCCATGTGCCATGCGCTAGAGTAAGGTGCGCCGCAAAAGACCGTGGGGCGTTGCTCAATCTGGGCCACTGTTTCGTGCAGCGATTTATAGCGTGTGGCGATGGGTTCGAAGGTTTGCTCGGCAAGCGCTTCCGCATCAAAAAAAGCGGCGATGAATTTAATCCACTCCGCGCGGGCGAGGGGATGCTGCTCCATGTATCCGGCGGTGAGCACCACCGGTAGGCCGGAGCGGGCTAATTTCAATGGAATGTCGAAGGCGGGGTCGCCAGTAACACTGGTCAGGATAAGGTCGGGTTGTAGCAGCAGTATGCACTCGATGTTCAGCGCGGCGCCGATTTGCACTTGCTGAATGCTGCCGTCTGCGACTCGTGCTCGAATGACTCCATTACTGATGTAGTCCGACGTAGCCGCTCCAATAATCGTACCCAACTGGTTCAATGCGTCGAGGTAGCCAATGTAGACTGTCTCCATGACGACTACGCGTGTCACGGGTGTTCGAATAACGGTGATGCCTGCCGGTAGTTCTGGCAGTGGTGCGCCCTTCGGGACGAGTGCGTATTGATGGGTTGCCGTTGAGCTGCGTTGAACATTGCGGATAGTCGCGATTCGGTGCGTTGGGAACTGCGCGAGCTCGAAGTTTTTCGCGTAGTGAGGGACCGATATCATGGTTGCCGCTAGTGGTGTCGCAGACGAGCACAGGTAGGCCACTAGGCTAAGGGCGAGCAGTGCGATGTATTTGGTGGATTTAGACATGAGCATTTATCGGTATCTCGCACGAAACTACATGAATTGGGATTGCGGCGTCAAAGGCTGTTCGGCGTTGCCCGTCTCTTTTCTGGACTGTGGTAATTGGGCTGGAAAGGAGTGTGGGCGACTCGCCCACATTTATCCCATATTGCTGGAAGGGAAGGCGAGTCGCCCTCCCTCCTTTACTCACGAATCGAGGACGAACCTTTTTGTACCCTCTAAATGGTTCGATACTAGATACGCGGGCGTTGTCTTGATCGATTAATTCACATCTTGCCATTAGCCCTGCGCGGGGCATGACTATTGGCATGCGATTTTTTTTAATTGGAGCCTTATTGAGTGTGTCGTTTGGTGCCCTGCAGGCACAGCAAGGCTTGCAGCCAAAGTACGATATTTCCCCCAGTATTGCGAAGCTGCCGGAACAGTCTGATTTCTTTGGCACATGGTTGCGCTCCGATGGCACCTATAAAATCGAGATCGAAGCGGGTAAACAAGCGGGCACAGTGGTGGCACGTTATTTTAACCCAGAACCGATCAAGGTGGAAACGTCTGCCTTTGATGAGGTTGAGGGGCAACCGCGGCTCGAGTTTGTGCTGCGTGATGAGGGCTACCCTGGGTCTGCGTATCGATTGATTTATTTGGCGGAACGTCGCGTATTGGTGGGCACCTATGCACGTCCGGATGCCGAGCCTAGTCAGGTGTTTTTTGTGCGCGACGAGGAGGAGTAATCAGTGATGGTACTCGGTCGTGTTGCAAGGTCCGCGGTGATCGCTTGCCGGCAGATTCTGAAGCGAAGCAATCACCAGTAAAATATATAATGAATGCTGAAGAAGACCAAAAGATTAAGCAGTTGCTCGCGGCCGATGCTTCGGCGGCGCAACAACAGCAAGCGTTGAGCTGGTTGGCAGATTATTGTGAAGAGAGCTACATCCTAAACCTGCCGCCTTCGACTGCTGCGCTAGCTGCTTTGAACACGTTTTCTAATAAGACCAAGATAAATGCGCTGTTGAAGCGCCGTGCCGTAACAGTCGTAAAGCAATACAAACTGCGCTAGCCAAGCAGTCACGGAGATTTAATGGCAGGGCTTGTTGCGCGCTAAGCGAGTGTGAATTGAGCCAAGACTTTTTGAAGGTCGTAGATATTTACCTTCTTATTGAATTTCTTTTGGATCGGGGAGGGATCACTCCCGATCCAAATTTTTAATTCTGCGTCTAAGTCAAAGCGACCTGATGTCTCAATGCTGAATTTAGTAATTTTCGAATATGGGATACTTAAGTATTCAATTTTCTTACCAGTCATTCCTTGGACATCGACAATGATCAATCGTTTGTCAGTAAAGATGAATGTGTCGCGAAAGACTGCGAAGCCGACTTCAATTGTCTCTCCTTAGGCTAAGAGCTGCCCATAGTCCGTTTCAATTTTATCTGGCGCAACGACACCTGCGTTTCCTAATACTGATGATAAGAGTCCCATAATTTATTTAATCTTGTGGTGCTAGAGGCTGAGCAACGCTGAGGGTAGCAGCTCGAAGCGTGCGATGCAGAGGTAAAAGTATAAAGTGATTTTAGTCCTAAGCGCAGCTAAGGTACCTAGGAGGGGGTGGGGGCGAACGATGATTATTCAGGCGTGTTTAAAAAAGAGCGCAATAGTTATCATAAACAATTGACCCTCAGGTGGCGCCACTTTTTTTATAGCAGAGCATCCCAAGTGCTGGGGGTTTGCTAGGTATAATCTTCGGCGAATCAGATCCACAAGCGGGTGCAGCAAGAAGGTTCTTAGTTAAAAATGCATACGGATTGTCTCAACGAATTACGTCAGCTAATCGATTTCGGTTTAGTGGTCTTACTCTGGCTGGTGCAGCGGATTGTGTATCCGTCATTTTCGCAGGTCGCGCCGGAGCGGTTAGTTGAGTGGCATGCTCAGTACACTCAGCGAATGGGTTACATTGTGGTGCCGCTGATGTTCGGTCAATTGGGCTTATCCGTGCTGGCAGTCTGGCAAGTCGGGGGCGGCTTAGATTGGTTCGATTTGTGGTTGGTGCTAAGCTGTTGGGGGCTGACCTTCGGGCTTTCGGTCCCTCTGCACCAGCGAATTGCGGCAGGCGAAAGTCATCCGCAGGTCTTGCAGCGATTAGTGGTGACTAATTGGCCTCGCACGCTGGTTTGGACTTTGATTTTCGCGTTGGGCTTTTGGCGCTAATATCAGGGTAGCAAAGAGATTGGGGTAGCGAAGAGATCAAACGTTTAAAATAAACGTCAATACCTGCTGTAATAATACCGTTGGTTAGGCGCTTCGCCTCTTCGGCATCCTCTCTTGCGCAGTTTAGCTGCGGGCGCGACTGAGCATGATTTGATTGCCGTCGCTGTCTTCGCACATGGCGAGGTGGGGCGCTTCGCCGTCTTCAGGTTGAGGTTCGCGCTCGCATTTGCCGCCTGCTGCAACGACCTCGGCTGCGCCTGCGACGACGTCGGCCACCTGAAAGGTGAGGCCTGTCCAGGTGCGCTTGCCTTCGCCGCCGCCGTGGATGGCGATTAGACTGCCAGCGACTTCAATCTCTGTGATGTGCGGATTTTGTCTTACGACGGTTCCACCGAAGCAGGTTTGATAAAAGTGGGTGGCGCGCTCTGCGTCGGCAGCCCAGATTGTGTATTTTAGTTTTTCGAGGTGCATGGCTATATTTGTAGCTAAGAATCTGTTAGAAGCGACACGCATGTCGCATTCTTTCAATGAGCGACGTATCGCTCGTGCGGCATCTTTTTTAGGGAATAGGCGCTATCATCTACTAATTTTTGTTACTTTTTTCTGGCTCCATGCGGACAAGCGGCAAGAGTGTAGCGTCTACACCATCTATGAAAGTTGTCTTAGCGGAAAAACCCTCAGTCGCCCGCGATATCGCGAAACACCTTGGAGCGACCACCCAAGGGAAGGGCTTTTTAAAGAACGACGAGTGGACTGTCACCTGGGCCTTTGGCCATATGGTCGAGCTGCAGGAACCAGAAGACTATGCCTCAGAGTGGAAGCCATGGCGCCTCAGTAGCCTGCCGATCATTCCGGAAGAATTTAAGTTGCGCTCACGCAAGGATGGGTCAGCGCATGAGCAGTTGATGATTATAAAAGGGCTGTTCGATGAGGCCGACGAGATCATTTGCGCGACGGACGCCGGCCGAGAGGGAGAGCTAATTTTTCGTTATATTTTAACCTGGGCGCAGTGCGAGACGAAGCCGTGCCAGCGCTTGTGGATCAGCTCGCTGACGACTGCGGCGATCGCGAAGGGCTTTAAAGCGCTAGTGCCGAGCGCTGACTATGATGGACTCTACCATGCGGCGAAGTGCCGCAGTGAGGCCGACTGGGTGGTGGGGCTGAATGCCACGCGCTTCTTCACGGTCGAATATGGCAGACGTAACTTGTTGCTCAGTCTCGGGCGGGTGCAGACGCCGATTCTAGCGATGATTGTGAATCGTGACTTGGATGTGGAGTTTTTTAAGCCAAAGGATTTCTGGGAGGTGCACTCGGTCTGTCGCGAGGCACTGTTTAAACACACGGGCGGTAAGTTCGGAGATCAGGCTAAGGCTGCGGCGATTGTTGAGAAAGTGACCGGCCAAGAGTTGGTGGTAAAGTCGGTCACCAAGAAGAACGAGAAGGCCAATCCACCGCAGCTCTATGATCTCACCTCGTTGCAGCAGGATATGAATAAGCGCTACGGCTTTACCGCCGATCAGACGCTGAAGCTCGCGCAGAGTCTTTACGAAAAGAAGCACCTGACCTATCCGCGAACGGACAGCCGTTATATCAGCACTGATATTCAGCCGACGATTCCGCCGCTGTTGGAAGCGCTACGCAGGCTCAAGCCCGATGCGATCGATCAGCTGGACCTAGGCGCACTGAATTTCACCAAACGGATAGTCGATGATAAGAAAGTGTCCGATCACCATGCGATCATTCCAACCGAGGTACTGGGCGATGGCCTGACGGGGGACGAACGAAAGCTATACGGCGCAGTATTGGTTCGGTTGATTGCGGTATTCTTTCCGCCGTGCATTAAGGCCGTGACGGTGGTCGATGCGCTGGCTGCAGAAGAGCCGTTTCGGGCACGTGGCAAGGTGCTAGTCGATGCCGGTTGGCAGGCGCTGTATGCCAAGGATAAATCGGAGCAGTCGGACGAT
>CAZIMR010000013.1:0-3049 GCA_964540215.1 uncultured Puniceicoccaceae bacterium | reverse complement strand
GATTTTCAGCAAGGCGAGAGCAATCCACACGAGCCGTCGTTGCCGCAGTTTAAGACGTCGGCGCCGAAGCGCTTCAATGAGGCGACCTTGCTGCAATTGATGGAGACCGCAGGTAAGATCGTGACCGACGAGGCGCTCAAGGAGGCCTTGAAGGATAAAGGAGTTGGCACGCCTGCTACGCGCGCCTCGATCATCGAGGTGTTGATTCAACGTCAATACGTCGAGCGTAAGAAAAAAAGCCTCATCAGTACTGAATCGGGGCGTGGCTTGATTTCGCTGATTCAAGATGAACGGTTGAAGTCGCCCGAGCTCACCGGTGATTGGGAGTTTCGCCTTAAACAAATGGAGCGCGGCGAGTATGATCCTGTGCAGTTCATGACGGAGGTCGGCGATTATACGCGTGAGATTTTGCAATGCACGTCAGCGAAGACGGTGAATCCAGCGAACCTTGGGGCATGCCCGATTTGCAATGAACCGGTGATTTGTGGCAAGTCGGCCTACGGTTGCTCCGCATGGAAGCAGGGCTGTAAATTTGTGCTGCCGATTGGGCAGTGGGGCTTGTCCATTCTGCCCGAGTTGGCGCGCGAGATTTTTGCGCATAAACGTACTCTCACCCCTCATCCGATCGAGATCGATGGTCGCAAGCTGTTTGTCACACTCAGCCTAGATAAAAAAGGCAAGCTTGGTTATGCTGAGGCTGAGGTCGCGAAAAAAGAAGAGGGGCAAGAAGCGCTCGGGGTCTGTCCGACTTGTGGCGGCGATATCGTGGCGGGCGCCAAAGCATATGGCTGTTCGAATTGGCGCAATGGTTGCAAATTCGTGATCTGGAAGACCATGGCGCAGCGGGAGATCTCGCTGGCAGTGGTCCAGCAGCTTGTCAGTACTGGAACGACTGAAATCTTGAGCGGGTTCAAATCGAAGGCGGGTAACGACTTCGAGGCTAAGTTAAAAGTCATCGGTGGTGAAGTGAAATTCGATTTTTCGTAGGTGAGTTGCAGGGGCTTTGCCCTTCGGCAAGCTGAGGGTAATAACTCGCGACGACCGTCTTAGGCGTTTGCTTGTCGAAAAATGCCGGTTGATTGAAGTTTTTATGCAAGTTCCGCAACCCCTGCTACTGCAGAAAATCGACGCAGATCGGTTGCCCTTTAAACGGAATGTCGGAGCTTCTTAGAGTGAGCGCACCGGTGTCTTGATTGATCGAAAAAATCGCGAGGGTGGATGATCGTTGTCCGCCGACGATCAGCCACTTGCCGCTTGGATCGATGTTGAAGTTGCGCGGGAAATAAACGGCAGCAGGCGTGTTGGCGATGAGCTCAATGGATCCGTCGGCTGCACGCTGAAAGGTGCTAAGCATGTCGCGCCCTAGTCCATTCAGATCACGGATGGAGGCGTAGATCCATTCCTCAGTTGGATGAATGCGAATCTCTGCGCAGCTGGTTCCCTCGAGGGCTAGGCCGTTAGTGAAGACAGACTGAGTTTTAATGTAATTGAGTTCGCCGTTTTCGAGATTTACCGAGTAAGTAGCGATGGAGAGTGACAGTTCGTTGAGGACGTAGGCTTGTTTGCCATCGCTTGAAAACTTCATGTGACGCGGGCCTTGACTGCCGCCGGGGACATCGGCGGAGCTGTTGAGCGTGAGCGTCGCGGACTCCGGATGGAGGGCGTAAATCATGACTTTGTCGATGCCCAGGTCGGGCACGTAGACGTATCGATTGTTGGGGTGTATAAAGACAGAATGTGGGTGCGGTTCTTTTTGACGCTTCGGATCAAGAGCAGATCCGGTATGTTGATGTGTGCAGGAACTGGCGGCTAAAGTGCCGTCGCTGAGTATTGGAAAAGCGGATACGTTACCACTACTGTAGTTCGCGACGATGAGTGTTTGTCCAGTGGCATCGATACTGACGTGGCATGGGTTGCGACCGAGAGTCGCTTGTTTGTTGAGCAAAGTCAGGCTACCGTCGGCTTGAATGCGGTAGGCTGCGACGCCGCCAGTGTTCGGCTTATCAAATCCAGTGGTGGTGGAATAAAGGTATGGATGTTTGGGGTGGGGCGCGAGAAAGCCTGGGAAGTCGATGGCAACTGCGAGTGTGATCGGAGAAAGTGTGCCAGTGGTGTTCTCAAGCTGTGCTCTGTAGATACCTTCGCCACCTCGGCCTGTGCCAAAGTAGACCTGTGTTTGTTTAGCAGATGCGGGGCTGTACCCGATAGTGAGCACTAAAAATACAGAGCTAAAGATATATTTTGTAATCATGGTAGGAGAGGGATGCAGTAGCCTTAGGGTGCGAGGTTGATTCTACAGTTACAAAAAAGCCCGCTAATTGTGATAATTAACGGGCTTAAATGGCGGGATAGACGGGATTTGAACCCGCGGCCTCCTGCGTGACAGGCAGGCGCTCTAACCAACTGAGCTACTACCCCTAAAAGTTGGAAGATGCCGACAGTAGAAATCGCATCTTTGAAGTCAAGCGGTGTTTCCGAGAGTTTGGTATTTTTTAATAGAAATCCTGCGACTCACAAAAAAGCCCGTTAATTTTGGTAATTAACGGGCTTAAATGGCGGGATAGACGGGATTTGAACCCGCGGCCTCCTGCGTGACAGGCAGGCGCTCTAACCAACTGAGCTACTACCCCTAAAAGTTGGAAGATGCCGACAGTAGAAATCGCATCTTTGAAGTCAAGCGGTGTTTTTACGTTGTTGGCGATTTTTCGGCAGGGCGGTTTGTGAGGTAAGCAAGCCACGTTTTTTATGACTCAGGTTTTGCTTTTTGCCTATTTATTTAGCAGTTTGACTTATTGTATGCGTTTATTAGCAAAGGAATCTGCGACTGGCTCGAAGCCGCGCCGCTCGAAGTTCGGGGCACTGCTGTTGGCGTTGTTGATTCAGGGGGTGTTATTGGGCCTTGCGGTATTTGTGGTAGTGCTGGTGCCGGAATTTCGCTCGGATCCTGAGTTCGTGGCAAAAAAGAAGATCTATTTGCCGCAAAAAGAGCTGCAGCATAAGGTGGCGCTGGCGGCGTTTCAGAATGCCGCGAGTTCGCCGATGCAGATGG
>CAZIMR010000012.1:6547-10853 GCA_964540215.1 uncultured Puniceicoccaceae bacterium | reverse complement strand
GAAGGTTGCGGGCACGCAACCTTCGAACGCTACCTGCGCTATATGCAAATCCCCGCCGATATGTATATCCTAGCCATGGCAGGACAGACCAAAATCGGCGGCGGCACCTCACTCAGCGCGATCATTGCCTCAATCGACGGATACATCGCCTCTCAGAGCCGCACAATGAAACAGCTCAATGAACCGATCAAAATCCGCACCATTCAGAAATACATCGATCAAGGACTACCCATGATTTGGACTATGTTTTCCTCAAACGCATATAACCAATACGCCAATCAACGAACTCAGGAACGGGAATCAGTCACCGATTGGCAGACTTGGAGCAAATATATTCAAACAAGCGCCCGCGCGACTGAACTCGCAAAAGATATCATGTCCGCGCACGCCTGCATGATCATCGGCTACAACAAAGCGACTGGCGAAATCGCAGTCAGCGATTCGTGGGGGCCTGCCTATAACGAACGTTGGATCTCCGCCGTACAAGCGGAACAAGTGTCTCAAGGATCCATTTATCTCGTCAGTTTTTAACGAATTGAGTTTGCAGGAATACAACACGCAGTTGATCGTGGGCGCACATGAGCGCACAAGATTACAATTTCGACACCTGCCCCGATCGCACTGGCTACGGCTCCCTCAAATGGGATAAATACAAGGGCCGAGACATCCTGCCACTCTGGGTGGCCGACATGGACTTCACCACCGCGCCCGAAATCATCGCCGCCCTGCAGCAGCGCCTCGACCACGGCATCTACGGCTACACCATCCCTTACGAAGCGCCGATTCAAGCCGTCCTCGACTACTTGAATCGTCAGCACGGCTACAGTGCGAAGGCCCACTGGCTCAACTTCCTACCTGGGCTAGTGCCCGCAATCAACCTCTGCTGCCACGCCTACGTCGCAGCCGATGAGTCCGTGATGACTGCGACACCCGTCTACCCGCCATTCCTTGGCGCACCTGACTACGCAAATCGTGAACTGATTAAAACTCCGCTTTGCCTCGACGTCGACGACCAGTGGACACTCGACTTCGAGGCCATGGAAGCCGCGGTGCAGCCAAACACCAAGCTGTTCATTCTGTGCAGTCCGCACAATCCGGTCGGCCACGTTTACACCAAAGAAGAGCTCACCCGCCTCGGCGACTTCTGCGAGAAGCACGACCTAATCCTCATTTCCGACGAGATCCACTGCGACCTAGTGTTTGACGCCAATGCAGAACACATCGTTACCGCAAAACTCAGCGAAAGCCTCGCCGCACGCACCATCACACTGATGGCTCCGAGCAAGACCTATAACCTACCCGGCCTCGCGTGCGCCTTCTCGATTATCGAGAACTCAAAGCTACGCCTGCAATTTCAGAAAACGATTCGCGGCATCATCACCGAGGTCAACTGCTTCGGCTATGCCGGCTGCGAAGCAGCCTACAACCTTGGTGAGCCATGGCGTCAGGCACTACTCTCGTATTTACGCGACAACTACGAACTCACCACCAAGTTCATTCAAACGCAAATTCCGGGCATCACCTTCCGCCCGATGGAGTCGACTTACCTAGCGTGGTTCGACGTCACACGACTCGAACTAGAGAAGCCAGTCACCTTCTTCGAAGACAACGGCGTCGGCCTATCCGACGGCACCCCCTTCGACGGCATCCAACATGTGCGCCTCAACTTCGGTTGCCCACGCAGCCGACTCCTCGAAGGCCTCGAAAAAATGGCCACGGCCCTCAATAACCGATAACAATCTCAGCTCTCAAGCCTCTTACCTCAAGTCTCTGACCTAAAGTCTCACATACGAAGAATGGAATCTGTCCGCTTAGACAAATGGCTCTGGGGCACGCGCGTGTATAAAACACGCAGCGATGCCGCCGAAGCCTGTCGCGGTTCCGCGATTCGGCACAACGGCACCATTGCCAAGCCCTCGGCAAAAATTCGGGCTGGCGACACCATTATCGCACGCACCAAAGCACTCACCCGAACCCTATACGTCGTCGGGCTCACCGAGAAACGTGTCGGCGCGGCATTGCTCCCGAATTACTTCGAAGATCAAACACCCGAATCCGAATATGCAGCAGCTCGCGAAAAACGCGAGAACGCCAAAGTCTTCAGCCACAAAGGCGCAGGTCGCCCAACCAAAAAAGACCGCCGCGACATCGAGCGCCTGCTAGGGGATACATAAAAAAGAATGGATCTAGCTTTATTGATGGAGGGTAACGCTCCGTCGTTGCCACCGACTACCAACCAGCTTGCCATTTTATACGCATAGAAATGACAGAGTATTTCCCTCCAGCATTTGTTAAGGCACAGCTTTTACTACCACTATAACTATCACTCTTCACTAACCGTGTCCTACGAAGAAATCCCATACACCGTCGAAGACCGCAAACTGCCGCCCGAGGTTGCAGCCTTCATTGACGAAGCCGACCGTCGCTGCGACGACTTCTACGAGCAGAAGCTCAACAAGCGCTATCCCCGCTACGTGCCGAGCGAACCCGCGCAAGTTTACGCTGCGCTACGCCACGTCACTGAACAAGGTCTGCCCCTCGGTGAAACCTTTATCGAATGGGGCAGCGGCTTCGGTGTAGGCACTGGATTCGCCGCATTGCTTGGCTACGAAGCGCACGGCATCGAGATTGAAGAAACGCTGGTCGAAAAGGCTGAATCACTGCTCGCCGACCAAGGCCTCGACGCAGAGTTCCTACCTGTCAGCTACATCCCCGACGGCTTCATCAGCTACGATGCGCTAAGCGGACACGACATCGTGCGCGACGATAGCTTCGGCCATAGCGTCGAGGGCAATCCGCGCTACGAAGGCATGGATATTGACATTGAAGAAGTGGATCTATTCTTCGTCTACCCATGGCCAGGTGAGCAAGAAATGATGCTCAAACTCTTCGACGCCGTTGCAGGCGAGGGCGCGATCCTAGTCGCCTACTTCGGTGACCGCGACATCTGCCTCTACCGCAAGCTCGAAGACGAGGATTATTAAATCCTGAATTAACGTCGCCCCGCGCGAGGTGGCTTGCGGCTATATTTCTCGCCCTTGGAGTTCAGCTCACGGCGGGTGCGACGACTCACTGTGAGTTCGCGTTTTTTCTTACGCTGGCTGAGTTTCTCCAGTTCAAAATCAAGTTTTAGGTAATTAATAAAGCGCTCACGACTCAAGGTGCCCGCTTCGATCGCCGTCTGAATCGCACAGCCCAAATCTGAGCGGTGCTTACAATCGTGAAATTTACATTGAGTGGCGACCTCGTCGAAATCGCGAAAACTTTCCTTCAATGTTTTCGCATCGGTCCAGACCTGCACCTCGCGAATCCCGGGGTTATCGATCAGCATACCGCCTGCCTTCAGCGGCAACAGCTCACGCGCCGTCGTCGTATGCGTGCCCTTGCCAGTCACGCCATTCACCTCACCCGTCCAGAGCCAATCTTGACCGATTAATTGATTGATCAGCGAAGACTTACCCACACCACTGGAGCCAATCAACGCAATCGTCACCCCCGGCTCCAGGTAACTCCGAATCGCATCGACTCCCGAACTTTCAATTGCAGACGTCAGAATCACCTCAACATCTGGGCTCAGTGCCTCCAATGCCTCTTTCGCCATCTGATTGATCTCATCGGGATACAGATCACTCTTGTTCAACAACACTACCGAGCGTGCGCCACTACGCAGCATCACCGTAAAATAGCGCTCCATACGGCGTAAATTGAAATCCTGCCCAGCGTCGGTCACGACAAACACGACATTCACATTGGCAGCCATTACCTGTTCTTCAGTACCCTTGCCCGGGGCTTTACGCGATAGGCAAGTCTGCCGCTCCATGCGCGCACGAATCAAGCCCTCGTATTCATTGCCCTCGGCACCCATTTCCAGTGCGACCCAATCACCAACTGCAGGCAATTCCGCATCCGTCTCCGCCTCGTGGTAGACCGCGCCACCTAAAGCCACCTCCATCTCAGTACCATCATCAAGCACCGCACCATAAGAGATCTTGTTGTCCCGAATCAGACGCGCAGGCACCCAGCCTTTGTCTCGGCAATCTGCAAATTCCGCTTCAAAGCGGTCGTTCCATCCTAGGTCATTCAGTGTCATGTGCGGCCGACTCTAGCGACAACACCGCAAGTGTTAACCACAAAAATCACAGAAAATACAAAACCCTAAACCCAGCGAGTTGAACTGAGTGACTCCCAAACATTAGCAGCGATCCAAGCCCTCAAACTCCGCATACAATGCCTTCCACTCGGCATCCAAGCTGGTGCTGCAGACTGGTTGCACCGCACGATTATACCAATACTCAGCTTTCACTTC
>CAZIMR010000012.1:0-6537 GCA_964540215.1 uncultured Puniceicoccaceae bacterium | reverse complement strand
GATGCAAGTACGCGTGTACCCATGCCGCCTCAGCCGTGACCATGTATTGCACCATCTCGTGCGCACGCTTCCAGTCGCCCTGCTGCTCCGCATCTAGGGCACGTAAATATATGTTTTTTTCCTGCATAGGGTTACTCCTCACCTAGCCCAGACAATTCAGTTCTGGAATTAAGAGAAGCTCGAAAGTCGTAGTGGCCACTGAAATAAGTATAAGTGAGTGTATTATTCCGCCGACTCTGCTCGAACTCTAAAAAAGCGCGGAGATGTCGCAGGATTATATGTACCAGGCAATGCCTGAGTCCACTCAACTAGATCGTTGCTGGTTTCCAAAATAACATCCACATTACCTTGATACGATGATGGAATAACAACGGCATTATTCGGCACCATACTTAACCCCGAATCGGAGGAACTACCAGACACATCAGGAAAGGAGTAGATGGTTAATGTTGTGCCGTTAACAACAGGCAAATAACTTGAGGGAGGTAAGTTGAGATTATCATTATCCACCGTACTACCAATGATTACTATGTGAGATACGCTACCATCCGAAAATGAACAAACAATTAGTTTAGATTGGTTTGTAAACTGCCAATTGTTGTCTGTTAGCATGATTGAATCCTCTCCAACAAAAAGTAGACTATAATAGCCACTGCTCGCACCGAATTCAGATGCTAAGTCAACAGTTGCTTGAAGCACTCCTGAGGCTGAATACCAGTATAAATTGTCTTGAGTTAAAACGGCGGCAGAACAGTCGGAGGCAACAGTAACATTGTCTCCACTCAAACCTGAGACTGGCATAGTCACCTGCCACTTGACATCGATTGCACCCAATGAAGTTCCGTAATAAATAACAAATAATAACAAATAATAACGGAAAAAATTCATTTAGTGATCGTTCTCATGGTTTAACAGTTTTAGGTGATCTTAAGTATTTAACGCTCATTAATTTGTCGAGGTCTCGCCTGATGGATAGCTAAAGAAAGCGCAGCAGGCAAAGCTCTAACCATTGGAGACACAGAATCCGGATCTATGGTTCGCACGCGAGGCAATGCGAAAGCCAGCACCGCATCCAGAATATCGAGTCGCCGAATCCGCCCGTATCGAAACCAACGCAATGCCCATCCCCAGACCATAAAAGATAGTCAGCACAACAAGGACAAGGCCTCAAGGTGCGATCTGCATTTATTATATTAATCGATCAAAGCACTGCCATGCCTAAAGTCCAAACACGCTACGCACCAATCCCCAAATATTAAAAGACGCAGAAGGTGGCCTGCCATTACCACTCTCAGCATTGTCACTCTCACTGCGCTGAGCGCTCTCACCCTGCGCCACCTCTGAGGGCTCGAAGCTGAGTTCCAAACGATAACCTATAATCGCGGGTCGCTGCTGTACTGCAGCATCGACGGTCTGCGTCAACTGTGCCAAGTAATCCCGCCCAGTGGATTCAAGCAGAATCGGTCCAAAATAATAGCTCAGACGCTCGTGTTCATAGATTACATACCAGCCGCTATCTAACTCGGCTGACCCAGCCTTCATCTGCCCCGGGAAACGCTGATCAAAATTCGCCTTAGACAAAAAGCCTGTATACGAAATCGCCGACTCTTCCATTACGCGAATGCCCGATGCACTTTGTGCCAGACACTCAACGGAACCAATCAACAAGACCAACAGCAGGCTCCCTAAAGCGCACATTTGCTTCATAGCATAGCTGACGTTTACAATTTTCATAATCAGAGGCCTGAGGGTAAATTCGAACCATAGTCACCACTAGTAGTTCCCGTGACCGGCGAGGAACCAGCACCTAAACCAGAGTTTGGCCTACTTGCATTAGGCAGCACCGTGCCGTTGGTCGGCGCCAGCCCACTCGCACTCTTGGACTCATGCACCTCGACCGTGCTGTTCGCCCCACCAGCTGCACCAAAACCAAAGTCTTCAAAACTTCGCTCAGTTGGATCGCCGCCACCGCCAGAACTGCCACTGCCAGTAGCACCATCATTCGGAGTTCCGCCACCATTGCCGCCGCTCGGCGGGGTGGCCGCTGACTTAGAACTCGCACGGTCGGCAGATTCACCCCCGCCAACCTGACCGACATCACTAAAATCACGACTACCGCTTGACGATTCGGATGGAGCGCCCGTTTTCGAACGCCCGCCCTGCACAGCTTCGCCAGCATCCACACCATCAATCTCACTAAAATCACGCGACTTCGACGAGGACTCCTTTGCACCTTCGCCCGCACTCTGCCCTGTTGCGCCGCTCGCACCTTCGCTGCCACTCGCCTCTGGCGAATCTGCTGGCAGCGAAGGCGTCACGCGTCCGTCAAACAAATCAGGATCTACAGCGGCATACGTCGAACCGCCGAAGATCAACAGACTGCCCGCACAAGCGAAGCAAATCTGGGTAAATAATAGCACGCGGCGACTCATTTTTTCTCGGTGCAAATTACTTCAATTTCTTTCGAACTTCGAGAATTCACTTTAATCTCCATTTCAATCGAGCGATACCCCTTGCGAGTGCCCTTCAACTTATAAACATCAGGATACAGCTTTAGATCCTTTTGCTTAAAACGCTCCGGCGCAAATACCCCAATGAGACTCACATAAGTCTTCTTATCAGAAACGACATGCATCCCGATTTGCTGGCTTTGTAAGTCCAACTCATCACGGATTCTAGTCTCTTCCTCAAACTGACTTGGAGGCAGACGACTAGGGCGACTCGTCATCGCATCATTAAAAAACTTCGCGGCGAGCGGATAGCGCCCTTCACTCAAATACTTCGCCGCCGAGGTGATATTTTGCGTGTAGCGAATATTTGCGAGGTAGAGGCTCGAAGCCTTCTCGAGCCCAGTGCGGGCTTCCTTTGACTCGGGAGCCAGTGCGACCGCCTCTCGATACAACGTCCGCGCCCCATCAAAACTACCAGCCTTCAACGCATTATAGCCGTCTTCTAACAACCGCTCTAAACGCGCAGCTTTCGCCTTCACCTTGAGCTCTGTGAGCCGCTCATTCAGCTCGGGGCTGGGGCGAATAGCGATTGCGGCTTCCAACGCTACAACTGCAGCGAGTAGATCGCCCTCAGCTTCGGCCTGAGTTGCAAGCGACAAAGCCGCCTTGAACGCACGCTCACGAAGCAGCGCATGGATCACTGTCCGCTCATTGAGCAGGAATGGATTATTCGGATGCTTCACAAGCAATGCCTCCAACTGGATCATCGCCTCGTCAAGATTGCCCGCGTCTTGAAGTGCTTTGAGCGCCTGAACCTCAGTCGAAATTCCCTCCAAGGAACTGACCATTACTAAACCATCCCTCGCCGCCGAATTTGCAGAATCGATTTCCTGCACTTTTTCAAATGCAGATCGAGCCGCAGCCAAATCCATCTCAGCAAGAGCCGCATGCGCCGCTTCCAGCATCCCGCCAACTTGCTGAACCGCACGGCCTTCGAGATCGCCCAAGACTGCTCCAGTCATTTCGAAAGCGTTCACACTGTCTATGTAATTGTCCGCATTTAAATCACGTAGCCCCTGATTATAAGTCTCCACCGCTTCACGGTAAGTATTTTCAAAGGCAGTTTCCAAATATTCGAGACGCTTAAGTTCCGCATAGATCGATTTGTCCAGCTCACGGGCCGCCTCAGCCAATTTTAAAGCGTCGAGCTGTGCGGCCCCCGCGGCCACCACAGTGTTATAATATTGCTCGGCTTTTTCGAGCTTTCCTGCCGCTAGCGCCTCACGCGCCTTTTCGGCATCCTTGCTGAGATCGGCCATAAAATCGAGCGACACATCGCCCTTTCGCAGTGCGCGTGCAAGATCTTCGCTCAGTAAACTCTCGGCACGATCCGCGAGTTGGCGCAGGTCATAATTCACTGCCTCGCTGGTGTTTGTGCCTGCAGGAATCGGAATCCTAGGCCCCACTTCGGGCACCGAACCGCCCCCGTTGGAGACCATCAGCACAACAGTCGGAACGACCATCAGGACAATTAAAACGATGGCGACAAAGATGACTGGTTTCTTGTTTTGGGTCATAAAAAATAATGAGCATATAAACTAATAGTCACCACAACAGCCCAAGTCCAAAATTGCGACGCGAAAAAAAAATCACTTTCGATCAGTTCTGTCGCGTCTTCGTGCTTGCATGAGAGTTCAAAAAATCCACCCTTTCGACCAATTTATGCCAAAACGCACTGACATTCAGACAATCCTTATCATTGGCTCCGGCCCGATCGTCATCGGCCAAGCCTGTGAATTCGACTATTCAGGCACTCAAGCTTGTAAAGCGCTGCGCGAAGAAGGCTACAAAGTAGTCCTCGTCAACAGCAACCCGGCGACGATTATGACGGACCCCGAGTTCGCCGATGTCACTTACATTGAGCCGCTTACGATTGACGCGCTAGAGAAGATCATCGACAAGGAGCGCCCCGACGCGCTGCTACCGACACTTGGCGGGCAGACCGGACTCAACCTCTCGATGGATCTGCACGATGCTGGCATTCTTAAAAAGTATGGCATCGAAATGATCGGTGCGAAGCCTGAAGCCATCATTAAGGGCGAGGCGCGTGACATCTTCAAGCAAGCCATGATCAAGATTGGCCTCGACGTCGCCAAGTCAGAAACAGTGCACACACTGGCTGAAGCGATCGAAGCGGCCGATAAGACTATCGGCGACTTTCCGATTATTATTCGTCCCAGCTTTACGCTCGGTGGCTCTGGTGGCGGCATCGCTTACAATCGTGAAGAATACGAGAAGATGGTGCAAAACGGCCTCGATCTCTCTCCTACGACCGAAGTGCTCGTCGAAGAGTGCCTGCTGGGCTGGAAGGAATACGAGATGGAAATCATGCGCGACCACAAGGATCAGTGTGTGGTGATCTGCTCGATTGAAAACTTTGATCCAATGGGCGTCCACACTGGCGACTCGATTACTGTCGCTCCTGCGATGACGCTGACCGATAAGGAGTATCAACTCATGCGCGACGCATCCTTCGCATGTATCCGCGAAGTCGGCGTTGAAACGGGTGGTTCCAATATCCAATTCTCAGTCAACCCGGCCAATGGCCGCATGGTAGTCATCGAGATGAACCCACGCGTCTCTCGGTCCTCTGCTCTTGCCTCCAAGGCAACTGGTTTCCCGATCGCTAAGATCGCAGCGAAACTCGCAGTCGGTTACAGCCTCGATGAACTTAAGAACGACATCACCCAGAAGACGCCGGCCAGCTTTGAGCCGACGATCGACTATGTCGTCACTAAGATTCCTCGTTTCACCTTCGAGAAATTCCCAGGCGCGGACACGACTTTGACCTCTGCGATGAAGTCTGTCGGTGAAGCGATGGCTATCGGCCGCACCTTTAAGGAATCGTTCCAAAAAGCTCTACGCTCACTCGAAATCGGCGCCAAAGGCTTTGTTGGCCCAGCTAAATTCGAGGAAAAGATCACCGACATGCAGGCTGTCCGCCAAGGCATCGCGATCCCAACTTGCGAACGCGTGTTCTGGCTCCGCCATGCATTCCTCAACGGCATGACCGATGAAGAAATCTTCGACACCTGCGCACTCGACCCTTGGTTCATCGCCCAACTCCGTGAGCTGGTTGAGATCGAAGGCGACCTACGTCAAAGCAGTCTCGCTAAGCTCGATGCTGAATTGATGAAGACTTCTAAGGAAGCCGGCTTCAGCGATGCATTGATTGCAGACTTGGTTAACTCCAACCGTGCCGCCGTGCGCAAACGCCGCGAAAAGCTCGGCGTGCTGACAAACTTTCGCCTGGTTGATACGTGCGCGGCTGAGTTCGAAGCGTTCACACCTTATTACTATTCCTCTTACGGTTCTGAAAACGAAATTGTAAAGAGCGACAAGAAGAAGATCATGATTCTCGGCGGTGGTCCGAATCGTATCGGCCAAGGCATCGAATTTGACTACTGCTGCGTGCACGCCTCCTTCGCGCTTCGCGACGCAGGTTTCGAAACCATCATGGTCAACTCGAATCCGGAAACCGTTTCGACTGACTACGATACCTCCGACAAGCTGTTCTTCGAACCACTCACACTCGAAGACGTCCTCGAAATTTATACACAGTCTGGCTGCGACGGTGTGATCGTCCAATTCGGCGGTCAGACTCCACTGAACCTCGCAACCGAACTCGAAGCACACGGCGTGAACATCATCGGCACATCGCCTTCGATGATCGACGCAGCGGAAGACCGTAAGCTGTTCCGCGACATCCTCGACCGTGTTGGCCTCAAGCAACCAGAGAACCGTATCGCCAATTCCCTAGAAGAAGCCTACGAACTCGCTGGTGAGATTGGCTTCCCTATCCTCCTTCGCCCTTCCTTTGTTCTTGGCGGACGCGGCATGTTCATCGTCTATGACATGGACGAAATGAAGAAGATCGTTCGCGAAGTGTTCGACGTCGCACCCGGCACTCCAGTGCTACTCGATAAATTCCTCGAAGATGCTTACGAGCTCGACGTAGACTGTATTTCCGACGGCGAAACAACAGTAATCGGCGGTATGCTGCAACACGTTGAATTCGCAGGCGTGC
>CAZIMR010000011.1:0-11019 GCA_964540215.1 uncultured Puniceicoccaceae bacterium | reverse complement strand
GTACTGGTGACGTCTGTTACGGGAGAGGTGATTTTAAAGGAAGCGGGTGGGGAGTCGTTGCAAGTAGAACCGACTAACCGCTTGCCACGTGCCGTCTCTGGCTTGCTGCAGATCCGTACGGAGGCGGAGGATGCGGTGTTTCTCAAGACGTCGAATCAGATTTCGATTTACAATGAAGGAGCAGGTTTTTTTGCAATTGAGCGCTTTGAGCAAGATGTGAGCACATCAATTGACCAGGGTAAAAGCCGAATGATTTTTAATTTCAGGGAAGGCTTACTGGCGGTGGATAGTCGTGCGCTGAGTGACGATTCTCAGATGATTGTGGAGACTCCTCTTGGGCGCATTTCGGTGAAAGAGGGCTTGTGGTCGATGGAAATCGCGTATGATCCGCGCAGCGACCAGTATGACTTTTCGATCGAATGCGCGGATGGCGTTTTGCGGTTTACTGATCGAAGTGGGGAGATGTATACATTGCGCAATGGGCAGCGCTTGAGAGGGGCTGGTGAGTCTTTGCGTGCCTCGATCGAAGTGTCTAGTATCTCTGACGAATCGGCTGATTTCTACGAAGAGTTTGAGGCGATGGAGGCTGATGCTGCGGCGTTGGAGCTATCTTCTAAAATATTCCTTCCGAAAATGAAGCGCTTGAGGCAAGTTGAGGGTGAAGTCGCTGAGACTTATGAGCTACCTGAGGGCAGCGTGGATAAGCGTCCGTTGGTGATTGAGTATGCCCCACAGTCTGCGGCGGTGACTCCGTTCCGAGCAGTGATTCTTGCGCCCTCCAGTGATCAGCTAGATTTGTTCTAACGCTTGGCGTTCTGCGTCAATGAGTACACATCAGGTTTTGTGTGAGTCCACTAAAGCGCCGATTTATTTTAGCGGCCCGATTGGTGCATAGGTATGCCATCTTGTTGCTGCGCTCAGGCAATCGCGGCGAATGAATCGTCTGTTGTCGGTCGTTTTTTTAGTAACGTTGAGTGGAAGTGTCCACTTCGGTGGCCCAAGCGTGAATGCCGCCGGCCATGTTGATCACGTTTTCGAAGCCGCGAGATTCGAGATAGTGCAGGACATTCATACTGCGCATGCCGTGATGGCAAAATACTATGAGCGGGCGATCTAGTGGGAGCGCTTCGCAGCGATCGGGGATCTCATTCATCGGGATGTGCAGCGCATTTTCGATTCGGCAAATTTCCAGTTCCGAGTCTTCACGCACATCGATAAAAATCACGTCTTCATTGGTGTCGCGTAAAATAGAGGCTTCTGGTGCACTGATTTCCTTGTTCATTGCCGAACTTTCATGATGATTAGTGACCAAATGTCAAAGACGCCTTCCATTATCGTGCCAGCTCGACTGGCTTCCACTCGTTTTCCGCGCAAGCTGTTGCATGAGGTGCGGGGTAAGCCGATCATCGTTTGGACGGCCGAGCGCATTCGCGCGGTGGCGCCTGAGTTCCCGCTTTATTTCGCGGTGGACGACGATGCGCTTGAGAGCTGCCTCAACAGTGCGGGCTTCGATGTAGTGCGCACGCGAGCCGATCATCCCAGTGGCACCGACCGCCTCGCCGAGGCCAATGCATCGATTGCTGCGGCCGCAGTGATTAATGTGCAAGGCGACGAACCACTCGTGACTGGCGAGCAAATCCGTGCTTTGGCGGCGGGGCTCGCAAGTGGTGCGGCCATGTCGACCCTTGCCATCCCGTTTGACCGCCCAGAGGATTTTGCCAATCCCAACCAGGTCAAAGTCGTTCGCGACCGAGCGGGCATGGCGTTGTATTTTTCCCGTTCGCCGATTCCGTTTGCTCGCGATGCGGGCGGCAAGGTCGATGCGGCATGGCTGGCGGCGCACTCGTGCTACCGTCACCTTGGGCTTTACGCCTATGATGCCGACTTCTTAAGTGCGTTCTCGACGTTGAAGCCAGGCTTTCTGGAGAACATTGAGAAATTGGAGCAATTGCGCGCGATGGAGCATGGCTACCGGATTCATGTCGGTATTACTGACCAATCAACCATCGGAATTGATGCCCCCGAAGACGTTGCCGAGTTTGAAGCGCGTCTGCCAGCTTGACAAAGCGCCCTGCGCACAGCCGTATTCTATTTATGGAGAACGTAAGACCACCCCTCGAAGTCGATCCCGTCAGCTTGCCTGACGCGCGTGGCCACTTTGGCACCTATGGCGGCATGTATGTGCCCGAGACCTTGATGACGCCGCTCTTTGAGTTGACCCAAGCTTACGAGACCGCACGCAAAGATCCCGAGTTTCAGAAAGAACTCGACTTCCAGTTGTGTGAGTTCGCTGGCCGGCCAACCAATTTGTATTTCGCCGAGCGGCTGACAGCGCACTGTGGTGGCGCCAAGATTTACTTAAAGCGCGAAGATCTGCTCCACACTGGAGCGCATAAGATCAACAACGCTCTCGGCCAAGCGCTGCTCGCTAAACGCATGGGCAAGAAACGCATAATCGCCGAGACTGGCGCTGGTCAGCATGGTATCGCCACAGCGGCGATGTGTGCGAAGATGGGCTTCGAATGCGTAATTTATATGGGCGAGGAGGACATGCGTCGTCAATCGTTGAACGTTTACCGTATGCGCCTCTGTGGTGCTGAGGTACGGAGCGTCACCGCCGGGCAGCGCACGCTCAAGGAAGCAGTCAACGAAGCAATGCGCGATTGGGTCACCAACATCCGCACCACGCACTACATTATTGGCTCGGCGCTCGGTTCACATCCATTCCCAATGATGGTGCGCGACTTTCATCGTGTGATTGGCGAAGAGTGTCGCCGTCAGATTATGGAGAAAGAGGGTCGCTTGCCAGACGAAATCGCCGCCTGCGTGGGTGGTGGTTCGAATGCGATCGGGATCTTTTTTGCGTTCCTCAAAGATTTGAATGTCAAACTAACCGGTGTCGAAGCGGGTGGCGAATCCATCACCCGCGGGCATCATGCCGCTCGATTTGAAGGTGGTCAGTTGGGCGTGCTGCAAGGCGCGAAGACTTGGATTTTGCAGGACGAGGACGGCCAAATCGACCTCACACACTCTGTTTCCGCAGGCCTTGATTACGCGGCTGTCGGCCCCGAGCACGCTTATTACAAGGAGAAGGGCCGCATCGACTTCGGCTATGCGACTGACGCCGAGGCACTCGACGGGTTCAAGGCGCTTTGCTCGATCGAAGGCATCGTGCCCGCACTTGAGTCTTCACACGGCATCGCCTATACAATGAAACGCGCCAGCGAGATGTCATCCGATCAAATCATCATCGGCAACCTCAGTGGTCGCGGCGATAAAGATGTGCAGGAAGTCGCCCGCGTGCTCGGCGATCAGGGCTAATTCGCAATTTTTAATGCCATGCTATTAGTCATTGATAATTTCGACTCCTTCACCTACAATCTCGTTCAGTATTTTGGCGAACTTGGGGTCGAGCAGCAGGTTTACCGCAACAATGCGATCACCGTGGAACAGGCGCTGGAGCTGAACCCGGATCGCGTCATGATCTCGCCTGGGCCTTGTTCGCCTAATGAGGCTGGAGTGAGCTTGGCGATGATTGCGGCCTTCGCGGGCAAGAAGCCACTGCTCGGGGTTTGCCTAGGGCATCAAAGTATTGGTCAGCATTTCGGTGGCAAAGTGGTCCGCGCAGAACGCCTCATGCATGGTAAAACCTCGCCGGTAAAGCACCATAATACGGATATTTTTGCAGGCTTGCCCAACCCGATGGAAGCCACTCGTTACCATTCGTTATTGATCGAGCGGACGACATTACCCGACTGCCTCGAAGTGACCGCCGAAACGGACGAAGGCGAAATCATGGGCCTAGCTCACAAAGAGCTCCCAGTCTGGGGAGTGCAGTTTCATCCCGAGTCGCTTGCGACGCAAGAGGGTATGAAAATGCTCGAGAATTTCCTAAAGTTGTAAGTGCGTAATCTGATATTTACTAGCTTCTGCCTCCTGAACTCTGTCTTCTTAAAATATGCGTTGCCCAAAATGTGCCTCTATTGAGACGAAAGTGCTCGATACTCGAACTGGTAAAAACGACACCTCGATTCGTCGCCGCCGCGAATGCCTAGATTGTGGCTATCGCTTTACTACGATTGAGGAAGTGTTGCGCGCCGATCTACAAGTGGTCAAGCGCGATGGTCGCCGCGAAGATTTCGACCGTGCTAAATTACTCGGTGGCTTAAAGAAAGCCGTCCAGAAGCGTCCGATTGATGTCATGCAAATCGAGATGCTCATCGCTGACGTGCTTGCGTCACTCGAAAAAGAATACGATCACGAGATCCCATCCCAAGCGATCGGTGAGTGTGTGATGCAACGACTGAAGCATCTGGATCAGATTGCCTATGTGCGCTACGCCTCGGTATACAAGGATTTCCGCGACCTCACCGAGTTAGCTCAAGAAATCCTTGATCTGAAAAAATCGACAGAAAATGGCAAAAAGTGATCCAGTTGAACAACTGCGGACACTCAACGAAGTACTCGCTCGTACCGGAGCCTCTGCACCAGATCGTGCTGAACACGCCCGCCGTGCGCTCGACTTTTTTAGCCAAGAGCAAGGCCGTGGACTGAACGAGGTGTCGTTGGGCGACTGCGCGAACCGCCTCGCCCGCTTACATTTCGGCGTAGCGGAGGAGAGCGAACTGGGTTTTGCCCACTGGCACGTGCCGTCCGTCGAGAACTTTAGCCCGCTGTGGATTCGTCAGGCGATTGTCGGGGAAATGAAAAAGCTGGCTGGCCGTCGCGCTGCGTTGCTACTCGTCACTGGCTTGCGCGATGCAGTGTGCCCCGAAGCAAGTTATTGGACCAAAAATCGACAACTTCAATACGACCGTGTCCGCGGCTGGATCGATGAACTCGCCTGCGCCTGGGCGACCCGCGGCTCACAGTTGCAGGTCGTCGTTTTGTAGCAGCTTTGCTCGCCGAGTCAGCCGTCACTCTATCTTTTAGCACTTCAAAAATGAGTTCTTTATTTGAAAAAATCATCGCCCGCGAAATACCTGCCAAGATCGAATACGAAGACGGTCAATGCATTGTCATCCATGATATCGAGCCGCAGGCGCCGATTCATATTTTGGTGATTCCCAAGCAGATGATTCCACGTGTGGGCGAAGCGCAGCCTGAGGACGCGGCAGTTCTTGGGCATCTTTTACTCACTGCAGCTTCAGTTGCGAAGTCGCTTAACCTGGAAAACGGCTTCCGCATTGTGATTAACAACGGCAAGGATGGCGGCGAAGCCGTCCCGCATATGCATGTGCACCTGCTTGGTGGTCGCTCAATGGCGTGGCCTCCGGGCTGATTTAGTCCCCCTGTAGGCCGTGTAAATTCGCCATGGAGATGCCGCTGAGCATGGCGCCTATGATGCCGAGGAAGCCTTGGTCGGTGCCAGCTAGGTAAACATTATCTAAATGCGTGCGGCCGTCTTTGATCTTGTTAGGCGCGCCGTAGATCGCGCCGTTGAGGTGGCCGGTAAACTTGCGCACGGTGCGCGGGGTAAACATGTCGCTGGCGATACGGGCGTCGTCGAGGCTGAGGCCATTTTTAGCTGCAGGCAGAATGCCGAGCGCGACGTTTTGTAATTCTTGATACCAATGCGCTTTTTGCGCGAGGTAGTCGGCGTCGTTGAGCGCGCACCATTTGTCATGGTTGGCCATCGCGGTGATGCGCAGGAAGCCTTCGTCGAGTTGGCGACCGTCGCCGTATTGATAATTGTTGGGCAAACAAATGACGCCGCTGGTGGGATCGACTAGCTCGTCTTTGACAGCTGCGTAATGGAAGCGTTCGCGAGTGTTGAAGAAGATGATGGTATCGTCCCAGCCGAAGTCGGTGGGTTGCTGGTCTAGTGCGGTGATCGTTTCAGTAAAGCTGAGCTGGCCGATATTGTCGCTGGCTACGTCGGCTGGTTGATCATCGCACATCCGGGTGGTTTCGACCACGCCGGCGGTGGAGATGATCTTGTCGGCGGTCAACACGGCGCCGTTGTCGAGTTCGACCGCGCTAGCTTTGTTGCCGCTGGTGTGAATCTGCTTGATGCCGCACTTCATTTTACGAACGCCGCCGAGTGAGCGGTATTTGTCCTGCAAGAGTTTGATGATCACGCGCACGCCGTCGAATGGTCGGGCGAAGCCTTCGAAGAACAGCGAGCGGAACATGATGCAAAATTGCCCGTAATCCATGTCGTGCTCTTCAGCGCTGCCGTAATACATGACGGGGCAGAAGATCATGTCTTCGAGCAAAGGGTCGCAGATGTGGCGCTGCACCGCGGCGCGGGCGGAGGTGGGAATCGCGCCGAGATTAAAGGCGTCGAGGCTGCGCACTTCTTCGGCCAGGGCACGGAAGCCGTCAATCTGCTTCGGGAAGGCGCGGGCGACTTCAGTCTCAAACAGGGCGAAGTCGTTGCTGAATTGTAGATCGCATCCAGGAAAGGCGATCCGGGAGCCATTCTGCTGGCAGAGGTCGAGGGCGTCGTACGGGATGCGCAACTGGCGCAGCAGTTTAGTGAGTGGGGTGCCCTTGGTGCCTTTCGGCACAAAGTTAGTCATCGCGTGCAGGCCGACGTCATATTTGCGCCCGTCGATGCTGTAGAAGGAATTGAGTCCGCCGCTGGCGTTGTGCTTCTCCAGGATGATGACGCGCTTCCCCGCCAGTGCGAGGCGGATGCCAGCGGCCATACCGGCCATACCTGCGCCAATGATAATGACTTCGAAGTGTTGGTTGTCTAGTGGGTCGGTGGACATTGAGAGGCTGGCGGCGGTGTGTATATGTGAAACAGGCACTTCTGCCTGTTTCGTTGGATCGGTGCTAACTCTGTTTATACAGACAGGAATGCCTGTGCCACAAGGATAGTCGCGCGCTCCAGATACAACGAAACACAGGCAATGAGCCTGTGCTACGTGGAGGTGCGACCGAAGTCGTTTAAATTATGCGTTGAACTTGGGAGTCAAGTAAGCGGCGCAGGTCGCAAGCGATGCGAGCTCTGGGTAGTCTGCTTCGGGGACTTCGATATTGTGCTGCTTGCGTAGCTCCATGACGATGTCGAGGAAGTCCATCGAATCGAGGTCAAGTTGATCACGCAGGTTGATCTCTGGCTTGATATTGGAGGTGTCTTCATCAGGTGCAATTTCTGTGATGATATCGACGACGATTTGTTTTACTTGGTCTTCTGTCATTTTAAAAACGGGTAATAGTTAGAGCTGATTTATCGCTTAGTCCTCGAACTTATGCACAATAAGTGCGGAGTTGATTCCGAGCATTCCAAAGGAGTTGTTGAGGATAACCTTCACCGCGTCAACCTTGAGTGGCTCATTTATGACGAGATTTGGTAGCGCGCATTCGGGATCGAGGTCTTCGATGTTGATGGTCGGGTGTATGATGTTGTCTTTAAAGGAGGGTAAATTGCCTGCTAGTTCCAGCGCTCCAGCGGCGCCCATCGCATGGCCGATGAAGCTCTTGGTGTTGTTAATATAGGTGGTGGGGCAGTCGGCAAATACTTCGCGGATTGCCTTGCACTCTTGAATGTCGCCCATCGGCGTGGAGGTGGCGTGAGTGTTGACGATGTCGACGTCTCCAGGGCTCATGCCAGCGACTTTCAATGCGGCGCGCATGCATTCGGCTTGGCGTACGGGATCGGGCAGAACGTAGTCACCAGCATCTGAATTGATCCGGTAGCCGACGATTTCGGCGATGATGTTGGCGCCGCGGGCTTGTGCATCTTCGAGGCGTTCGAGTACGTAGATCGCACCACCTTCGCTGACGACGATGCCGTTGCGGGTCTTGTCAAAGGGTCGGCTAGTCTTGTTGGGATCCGTCTCGTGCGTGCCGAGTGCGCCTTGGCTCTTGAAGCCGGCGAAGATCCCGAACGATTGGATGCTCTCACTGACGCCACCAGCGAGGGCGACATCGACTTCCCCGAGGCGAAGCATCTGCAAGGCTTGGATGAGTCCGGCATTCCCCGCTGCGCAAGCAGCCCCGATGGTGTAGTGCGGCCCGGTGATCCCCATGTTGATGGTGATTTCGCCGGCAGGATTGTTGGCCACGGTGCGGGGATTGTGGTGGTGCGTCCAAAAGCGTGTGTCGTAGTCGAACTTGGAGATGTTATATACTTCGTTCTCAGTCTCGACGTTGCCGTGCTCAGTGGTGCCGACGTAGACACCGATGCGGCTCTTGTCAAAATTCTCAAAATCTAGGCCACTGTCATTGATCGCTTCATGCGCGGAATAGACGGCGATACTGCCTGCGCGGGTGCCGACACGCAGCTCTTTACGGCTCTGGTATTTCTTCGGATCGAAGTTACACACGCCTGCTGGGACCTTGCCCATGTAGCGCATATCAATGATTTGAACGCCAGCGACCCCAGCGAGGAGATTCTTACGATATTCCTCGAGAGTGTTGCCGTTTGGCGAGGTCAGGCCGACGCCTGTGATAACTATACGCGACTGGTGCATAAATAAGGGGACATTCTTACCATCTTTCGTGGTATGACTGTCAACAGTGTAAAAGCCTGAAAGGACCGCAAATCAAGATCTACCTTTTTTGGTTCTGTTGTTTCAAGCCAATCAAGTCGCATAAATTAGGAAATTCACTTAATTTTTAAGGGCTGAGTAAATCTTTGCAATTTGCTCAAAAATTCCTTTAGCTTAATCATCTCAATGGCAATCACAGGCGCAGTTTCGAAGGCTTTCGCACATGCGGAAGAAGCTCCGGTATCGGAGCGCGACCTCGATTGGTCGGTGGTGGAGCGCGTGCAGGCTGGTAATGTTGGCGCCTTCGACCAGTTGGTGCAGAAGTATCGCGAGCATATTTTCTCCGTCATTTATAATATGACGAGTAATCGAGAAGATGCCTCAGACCTGACGCAGGAGACTTTTATCAAAGCCTTTCAGGCAATTGCGCGCTTCAAGGGGAAGTCCTCGTTCTTTACTTGGATTTACCGTATTGCGATTAATACCACCAATACTTTCCTGAAGAAACGCAGCCGCCGACGTTACATTAGTTACGAAAATATTAATGAAGAAGTGACCACTTCGGAAATCTTCGAACGCTTGACGGCGAAAAGTCGCAGCGAAAAAGGCGCCTTGATTCATGAGCTGCAGGAAAAATTGAACGATTCGTTGCAGAAATTGTCTCCTAAGCATCGAATTGTTGTTGTTTTACATGAGATCGAAGGTCTCAGCCACAGCGAAATAGCGGAAATCACTAATGCTTCTGTCGGTACCGTGCGCTCTCGATTGCATTATGCGAAACAGCAACTCCAAACATATTTAAAGGACTATATTAGTTAACCCTAGCAGTTATTAATTACTCATTTATGGCTAAAATACCCATCCAGCCCCAAGCGGACATTAACCTAGAAGACCTCCTTCGGTTGAAGCGATCCGAACGTCCTTCCGAGCAATTTTGGAATGAATTCGACCGCGAACTGCACCAACGTATGTTGCAAACATTGGTCAAGAAGGACCCATGGTATTTGCAAGTAGTACGTGCTTTTTCGGGCCGTATTTTGCAGAGTGCTGCGATTGCCACAGCTGCCGTTTTGGTCGCAATGATAGTTGTGCGGCCAGCCTTTCAGTCAACAATGCAGCCTATTTATGTTACAGATGCGCAAGCCTCTGGGGCTGACGTCATTGGTGCGTCTTTCGAAGTGGCGATGACAGAACTTACACTTGCCGAGGCGACGAGTTTGCCGAATTACGACACGGATGTGATTTCCGCTGAAGCGTCATCGAGTGAAGTTAATTTTATTCGTGATTTCGGAATGGAGCAGATGCGGATCGCATCGTATGATGCTTCTGCATATTCTACCGATTCGGCACATGCGCGCGTAGCGTTTGCATCGACCGGCGTGGCGAGTCTCGTTTATTAAGTTGTCTGCTATGCTCAAACTTGGGTGGATTATTTTTCTATTAACTGCGTGCTCGATGTCTGTGTGCGCAGGCCCAGCCGATGCGCTTGCTTTGCAACAGCGCCTGATTGAGGTTTTTGAGCAGAATAAAGATGCGGTGATTCGAGTGAAGGCCGCTTATCGTGGACCAGACGAAGACGGCAAAGCGCAAGTGATGCTACGGGTTGGCACGGGTTTTTTCATTAGCAAAGAGGGCCATGTCCTGGTGAGTGCCAGCCGCGCTGCCGGCGCGAGTCGCGTGTGGGTCGAGCATCAGGGTAAATCCTATGCGGCCGAAGCGATCGGCCATGATCGGGTGACCAACGTTTCGGTCTTACGCGTATTGGAGCTGCCAGACGAATTTGCAATTATTACGTTGGATACCAATGCGACGCAACCTCTACTGGGCGCGATTGCAATTGCGATTTCCTGTCCGCTCGATTTTGAGCCATCGCCAGCGATGGGGCTTGTGACTGGCTTGGATAAAAAACTGGGCAACAAAGTGTTTCCGACGGAGTACATCCGCACCTCGATCTCAGTCAATGCGGGGCAGGGCGGTTGTCCGATTTTGGATGTCAATGGTCGCTTTATCGGCATGTCAGTGGCATCGATTACGGAGCTGGATGCGTCTTACTGTTTACCAGTCGCGGCGTTGGCACGGGTACGCGACGACCTGCTGTTTTCGGGGCATATCATCCACAGCTGGATGGGTTTTGAAGTGGCAGAAGAGCTGGGCACGGATATGACCAATGCCGTTTATCTGTCGACCGTGATCGATGGTGCACCAGCGCATCAAGCTGGTTTGTTGCAGGGGGACCATCTTGTTTCGATTGCTGGATATACAATCGATAATGTATCCGATGTGCCAGGTGCAGTGTTTTTTACGCGGGCGAATCAGTTCACCACGATTGAGGTGCTACGCGGAGAAGAGCTGATGGAATTCTCCGTCAAGACCTTACCACGTCCAGAGACCAGCCTGATCATTCAGCGTGCCTCATTTTCAACTTCTACCTCAGAGGCTGAGCAGTCGAGCGAGTCTGCGCTTGAGCGGGTGTCAGCGGTTGTGCCATAGAGAGCTTGGGGCGTAACGACGCTAAGCTGTGATGGCAATCAAGACATCCCCTGGGTGGCGTATGCTTAACTCTGGCAGAGAACTG